>JAZSMM010000234.1:0-7096 GCA_045535895.1 Treponema sp. | reverse complement strand
CCGCCTCCTGTCCAGCAGGCTGTTCCTGTTGCGACCGCACAGGAAGGAGGAGGGCTGCCGTCACCTGCTGAAAAACTTTCTGAATATGATTTGTTGGAACTTAAAGATTCTTGCGAGTCGGGACAGAAGTTGTGGGGCGTGACAGTTCTTTTTGACGAAAGCAATCCTATGAATTCTGTCGGTGGAATTCAAGTTTTTGCTGCGTTAAAAGCCAAAGGATTGGTTTTAAAGACAATTCCAGATTTTGACGATTTGTATGGTGATGAATTCCATCCTCAAGTAATATATTATATTGCCACAGCTGCCTCTGGAGATGATTTGGAGGACACAGCTTTTATATCTGATGTTACGGAATGTACAGACGCCCAGTGTTTAGACGATGCTGTTGCTGGTTCGTCGGCTGAAAATAAAATAGAAAATCCTGTGGCTGTTTCCTCTCCTCTTCCAGTTTCTGCCGAGGTTGTTTCTCCTATACCGTCTGTTGCCCAGGCTGTTGCCGAGGAAAAACCTGCCCAAGTTCTTCCGGCCACTGAACAGGTTGATATTGCAGCTGAAAAGAAGGCTCTTGCAAAAACAGATTCATCAAAAAAATCTGCTTCCCATTCAAACGCAGGAAGTGTTCTGCGTGTGGATGCCAAGCGAATAGATTATCTTATGAACCTTGTAAGTGAAACCGTAATTACCAAGGCGGCTTTTAACCAAATTGCCATGCAGGTTGGTGAGTTGCTTGTCCAGTTTCAGACGATTGGTTCCGCTTACAAAGAAAAACTCCACGTGTTGTTTGAACAAATGCCTAGATTTTTGGAAGAAATCCAAAATGGTTCTTCTGTAAAAGACATCAGAAGTGTGATAAACGAAGAATTCGGTGACATGTCAACAATGTTTGATCCGTTTGAAGCCAACTTCAAAGGAATTACAACGAAATTCCGTTCTTCTACGCAAAATTTAGGACGTATTGCAGGGGAATTGCAAGAAGGCGTAATGAAAATCCGCATGGTTCCCATCAACCAAATATTTTCACGTTTTCCACGAGTCGTCCGGGATTTGTGCCGTGATTTGAACAAAAAAGTCAATCTTGTCATGGAAGGAGAAGACACTGAGTTGGACAAATCCATGACGGAAGACTTGTTAGACCCGATTATGCATTGTGTGCGTAATTCTTTGGATCATGGAATTGAACAGCCTTCGCAACGGCTTGAAGATGGCAAGCCTGAAGAAGGTACTCTGTTGTTGAAGGCAAGCAACGAAGGCAACCTCATTGTTATTGATATAGCAGATGATGGTGGTGGAATAGATGTAAACAAAGTTCGCCAAAAAGCCATTGACAGAGGTCTTATTCATCCTAACAAAGTTATCTCTGACCAAGAAGCATATCAACTCATTTTTGAACCTGGTTTTTCAACCGCTGAAAAAATAAGCAGTGTTTCAGGTCGTGGTGTTGGGCTTGATGTGGTTCGTGCCCAGATAGAAAAATTGAAAGGTTCTGTTGTAGTCACATCGGAGAGGGGTGTTGGTACAAAATTCAGTATTCGCTTGCCCCTTACTTTGGCGATTATCCAAGGGCTTTTGGTTCGTGTTGGGGAAGAGGTTTATTCCATTCCTATTGCTTCTGTCATTGAAAGCCATCGTATCAGAAAAGATGAAATCAATACGATTGACAATTATGAGGTTTTGAACGTCCGCAATGAAGTTATCAGTGTGCTTAGATTGGATCGTCTGTTTAACATAAAGAAAACGGAAGACCAAGAATATTGTTTTGTTGTAATTGTGGGTACTGCTGATAAAAAGATTGGCGTTATGGTTGATTCTCTTATTGGAGAAGAAGATGTTGTTATTAAGCCCTTGCGAGATCAATTTACATCTTCACCTGGCATAGCCGGGGCGTCCATTCTTGGAGATGGTTCGGTTTCTCTTATAATTGATGTAACGCAATTGTTGGAATTGGGAGTTAGGCAAGAACTTGATGCACGTGAGCAGCGTGATGAAATGGAATTAAAGGTGTAAGGGGGCGTTTGTGGAGACGACTACAGAAATCAGGGAATCTGCTTCTATTCATATGGAAAACGCTTCTGACGAGCAAAGGGAAAGTCTTGTCGCTGTTGATTTTAAAATGGTGACGTTCACTTTGGCTGGCAAAGACTATGCGATTGATATTATGAAAGTAAAGGAGATAGCGAAGGCCGGCCATTTTACATATGTCCCGAACACAGTTCCTTTTGTTCTGGGTGTTTATAATCTTCGTGGTGAAATAATTCCTATTGTAGATTTGCGCCGCTTTTTTAACATTGAAGTCCCTGAACGTGCAAAAGATACGCTAGAAAACATGTTGATTGTGACTGTTGATGAACAATTGTTTGGTGTTGTCGTTGACGCAATTGACAAGGTTATTGGAATACAAAAAAGTTCAATTCAGCCGCCACATCCTTTGTTTGGTGATATAAACATAAAATATATTTATGGTGTAGTGGAAAGCAACGACAGGCTTTATGTTCTGCTTGACATTGAAAGAATTTTTGGAGTACGTGTTCCTCAGGCACATCAAGAAGCGGCAAGTGTTGAAAAGCAGGAAGTTGCCCGTTCAGAGCAGGTTGTATCTGATTCGGTTGTACCGTTGAGTGCCACTGTTCAAAAACCAGATTCTGTTGCTGATGTTGCAACTTCTGTTAAAAAGGAACCAGAAAAAAATGCAAATAATGTGGACTTTAATTTCATAAAAGACAGTTTGCAAAAGTTAAAGTCGTTTAATGTCACCCCTGTCAACGAAATTTGGGCTAATAGGCGATTCGCTGAATGGACGGAATCCAGAGGTGCGGACAACACGCAGCTTGCCAATGAAAAGGATGCAGAAGAATTTCTTTCTACTTTTTATTCTTCAAATACGGCTGCATTTTGGTCTAAGGAATATGCCCAGAATATTTATAAACTTTTGCCAGACAATGCTGCAAAACAAATTTCAGTATGGAATCCTGGTTGCGGTAAAGGTTACGAGGCTTATTCATTGGCGTGTTTGTTGAAGAAACGCTACCCAGAAGCACGGATAAAAATTTATGCGCAGGATATTGATTTGTTGAACATTTCAAATGCCCCGTTGCTTTCTGTTCCTGCTGATATTGCAAGTACTTGGTATTCACAATTTTTGGTTAAGTCTGTTTCTGGGTCCTGTTCTTTTAAGCCGGAGATAAAAGACATGATATTGTTTGAATACCATGATTGTATGCATGCGAATACAATGCCCATGGTTGATTTGATTTTTTCAAGGGATTTGTTGTCTTTCTTGGCTCCAGCGGTGCAAACTACTTTGTTGGAGGATTTTGATGAAAAACTCAAAGGCAATGGTCTGGTTGTGGTGGGAGAAAACGAATCTTTGGCGCATATGACTGATTGGTCTGAAAAATTGATTGGTTCTGTGGTTGTTTATGGAAAAGAATAAATTATATAAGGGGTTTTTACATGAGAGTTGAATATATCAATCCTTTCGTGGAAACAGCCTACAGCGTTTTGAATGAAGTGCTTGGAGGCGAGGTAAGGCGTGGCGATTTGTATTTGAAGTCCACAGCTATGCCGGTTATGGGTGTTGCAGCTCTGGTTGGTTTGGCCGGGGATGTTGAAGGACGAGTTCTTTTTGACATGACTTTTGATACTGCCTTGAAAATTGCATCCCGAATGAATATGGAGGAGTTGCCGGTTTTTGATGAGTTGGCAAAAGCCACAATTACGGAACTTGCAAATCTTATAACTGCGCAGGCTGTGACAAAACTGCATGAGCTTGGTTTTAAGTTTGACTTGACACCGCCTACACTTTTTACTGGTGAAAAGATGGAAATCTCTGATCATGAAGTAGAAGCTCTTATCGTTCCTATGATAACTGAGCAGGGAAAAGTTGAAGTAAATGTTGCAATCCGAGAAAGGATGTAAATAAGAGGGGTAATAAATGAAAACAAAACAAGATTTTCCTTCCATCAATGAACGTCCGCCAGAGGGAATTAAACTTGATGGTTCAAAAATTAAAGTTCTTGTTGTTGATGACTCGATGTTTGTTGCAAAGCAGCTTGGACAGATTTTGTCTAGCGAAGGATATGAAGTGGTTGCAACTGCAGGAGATGGGAAAGAAGGCGTTGACAAATACAAAGAACTTTATCCTAATGTAGACGTTGTTACTATGGACATAACAATGCCTCGTATGGACGGGTTGACTGCATTGGAGCAGATTATGGCTTTTGACAAAAACGCAAGGGTTGTGATGGTTTCTGCTTTAGGTAAAGAAGAACTTGTGAAGAAGTCGTTGATGCTTGGTGCGAAAAATTATATTGTAAAGCCTTTGGATCGTAAAAAAGTTTTGGAAAGAATTGGAACAGCTGTAAAGTAATTGGTTGGTATAAAATGGGCTGCCGTGGAAATTGGCAGCCTGTTTTATAAAACAATGGGCGATACTGGAATCGAACCAGTGACCCCAAGCGTGTCATGCTTGTACTCTAACCAACTGAGCTAATCGCCCTTAAAATTAAGGTTCTATAATATTATCAAAACCAAAATGTTTAGTCAATACAATAAAAAGTGTTTACAGGGAGTGACCTTCCGCAATGATAAAGTCTATTTTTTATTCCGAGTCTGTAGAAACGTATAAAGAATTTGCGTTAAGATTAGAAGACAAGAACATTGATTATTGGGCAACCCCGAATTGTGCCAAATTACATCAACTTGTAAGCCAAATTGAGCCCGATATTGTTTTTGTCGATTATCAGATGTTTGACCATAATTTGTTCAATGTAAGAGAATATGTGTCTAAGAAAAACAAAAAATTGATGCTTCTTTATTTTAACAATCCATCCCAAAAAAAAGAACAGCAATTAATTCATTGGCAAGACGACATTACTTTGCATTATCCTGGTCGGAACACCGTGGAAGTTGATGATTTTCTTTGTGCAGTTGTTGGCTACGAAGATTGTGAACCTTACGAACCACCCCCTACAAAACTTAGGGAACTTTACTATGACATTGAAGAAAAATGCGATGTTCCTGAAGTAAATAAAGTTCCATGCGGGTGTACCTCATTGGACATGGCTGTGCCTGTCACAATGAGCGTTTGTGATGAAGTCTTGGTTAAATTCGTTAGGCTTAGGTCAAAATATAAAATAGGTTTTTCTGAGCTTTTGCTTTTGGAATTGTTGGATAAAAACAAAAACCGAATTGTGACAGTCCAACAAATGGCGGAAGAATTGTGGCAAGAGCAACCAAGCGGTCATATAAACACAATTTATGCGTACATACACAACCTACGGTCTTTTTTAAAAGCAACGGACAAAGAAACGGAACTAGTTCGTGTGAAAAAGGGATGCTACAGTTTGATTTCAATCTGTTGAATTCTATTTACTGGTTTGTTTTGAAAGGTTTGCAGGCTTTGTCAAACTGTTCTTTTGTAATAAGAGAACCTTTTACGGAGACAACCGCAGCGGAAACCATGTTGGCTCTTTGTACTGCTTGTTTTAGGGTCAACCCGTATTTTATAGAAGCAATTATCGCCCCAAAATGGGCGTCCCCTGCTCCGATTGTGTCGTCAATTTTGGCTGGTATTCCGGGAACGATATAACTTGTTCCGTTCTCCACACAATATGCTCCTTTTTTTCCAAGTGTTACAACGACAATGTTTCCTGTGAGAGAATGTAAGCGTTGAGCTGCTTTTTCCATGGATTTAATCCCTGTATAGTTGCTGGCTTCTCTGTGGTTAAGATGAATTATCGGGTTAAGTTTGAAAATTCTTTTCATAATGTTTTGGGGTATCTTTTCTATCCGTGGTCCCGGGGCAAAGAATTTCATTAAACTTGGGTTTTCTTCCAAAAAAAGGACTATTTCTTCTCCTGTTGGCTCTTCCAGTTCCAGTCCGCAAAAATAAACGCTGTCAATTTTTTCTTGTTCCATGCCTTTCATCCATTCTTTTCGGAACATATATTCCGCCCCGTGTTTGGACAAAAAGGTTCTTTCTCCTGCGTCGTCCACTATGCAATAGCAGCAGCCGTTGGGAACATCTTCCATGCGCACGAAAGGTTGGATTCCTGCTTTTTGCAATTCTTTGGCAACAAAATCACCGTATATTCCAGAACCAACGGGAGAGCATAATATGTGTGGTGTGTTCGTCATGCGAAGAATATGCGATACATTGTAGGCGCAACCGCCTAGTTGCTGCTGCTGCGACGTGATGTTCACGTCTTCGCCTGACGTAGGAACATGCGGAATCTTGATTATTATATCCGCAACTGTAGAACCAATGACAATTGTTTTCTTCATGTGTATTAGTGTAGCATAGATTTTTCTGTCTGGATAGCGTTATTTATGTATTTGCGTCAAAGATTTTAGGAATTTGTTTTGTTGATCCATTTTTCAAATTCTTCTAGTGGCAACGGCTTTGAGAAAACGTATCCTTGAATCATATCGCATTTGGCGGAGTCAAGATATGAAACTTGTTCTTGGGTTTCTATGCCTTCCGCCACGGTATGCATTCCCAACTTGGAAGAAAGATCTATCATGCTTCCGATTATGTCTTTGGATTTTTTTGTGGAAATGTCCATGAAGAATTGCCTGTCAAATTTTATCGTGTCTATGTCGAATTCCTTTAACAGACTCAAAGAAGAAAATCCTATGCCAAAGTCGTCAAGGGAGCAAAGAAATCCCAACTCATGCATACGCTTTATGCTTTCCTTTACCACCACTATTTGATTTTGGTCAAAGAATATGGATTCCGTGAGTTCAAACTCAAGTATGTTTTCCGGGATGTTGTATTGCTGTGCAATTGCATGGAATTTGTCCAAAAAGGCTGTGTTGGTATGAAAATGTTGCCGTGACAAGTTCACGGACACAGGGAATAGTTCTCGTCCTTCTTTTTGCCATGATGCAATCAATTTACAGACTTCTGTGAACATGTATAAATCGAGTTGGCAAATCTTTCCGTTTTTCTCAAATACGGGGATAAAGTCGTTGGGGAAAATCATGCCTTTTTCTGGATGCTGCCAACGAACAAGAGCTTCTGCTCCGCCTATCTTGCCGTCCAAAAGACGAATTTTTGGCTGCAGATAGACTTTGAAGTCGTGGTTTCGTATTGACG
>JAZSMM010000319.1:0-5791 GCA_045535895.1 Treponema sp. | reverse complement strand
CTTCTTCCGGCGATAATTTTGAAAGAACAGTCACGTCAGCCAAGATTTCTTCGCTCACAGGCATATCCAAAACTTTATTCTCAGCCGATTCGACTTTGGAACAACCTATCAACATCAAAAGAGAAAGAAAACACAGCACGGTCTTTGAATGCATCAAAGAACCTCTGTTACCGTCTGAATTATATGAAATGTATCGATGAATCCAGTGGACTCCAAAGCTTTTTTCGCCCCACTAGAAGGACGCATTATATAAAGCGTATGCCCAGATTCCTCCCCCACATTATAAGAACCCAATATAACGCTCAACCCAGAAGAATCCATGGACATCGTCTCAGAAAGATCCAAAACAAGATTAGTTTCTTGAATCAGCGAAAAGGCCTTTTTTTGGACTTCAGTGAAATTATAAGAATCAATCACGCCATTAAGTTCCAGAAGAGCATAATTCGCACCTTTTTTTTCCTGTATCTTCAATATTTCCATAACGAACACTCCGTATTATTCTTGTTTAGGGGATTCCGCATCCGGTTCAATGGATTCGACATAGGCTTGCTGCTTTGCACGATATTTGAATACAACAGTAGTTATATCGGCTTCCAATTCTTTGGATGTGAATTCCTTCAAATCGTCATATGCAAACTGAACGATCCTGCTTGCCGGATAAGACAAATTCTCGACTACGCTCTTTTGGATTCTACTTTTACCAAAAGTTTCGCCACGCAAAGAATGAGACTCAATCAAACCTTCTGTACAAGCAAACAAGACGTCACCTGGACTCAGTTTGATTTTCTTTACTTTAAGAAGTTTGTCCACATTTTGCTTGAATCCAAGGATTCGCCCGTCACCTTGAATTTCAATGACATTGTTATATGCCTGAGTATACAGGAACAACGCAGGAACACCGCAGTTGATATAATACATAACATCTTGGCTGAAATCCATGAGAGCAAATACTCCCGCAAAGAATGTACCTCTGGGCAAACTAGAACGTATGAACATATTGACTTTCTGTACAAGTTCCTTAAAGTCCTTTGTCTCTTTCAAAAACGTTCTGATGATAGACTTCAGGATGACCATAGACATACTAGCCGTAATACCTTTTCCGCTCATTGAACCAAGAATAAAAATATGTCTTTCGTCCGTCAAACGGATAAAGTCAATGAACTCTCCGCCAATGTTGTGGGCAGGTATCATCAAATACCCAACATCAACCTTAGGATTTTTTATAAAATCCATGTTCTCTTGAATAGAATGGATAATTTGGTCGGACATCTTGATTTCTCGATTAACTGTACCTACAACAGATTCGTTCGCTATGCTGTGCATATAATACCCGACAAGGAAAAAATGTGGATAAACTTTTTTCAAGGTTTCATAATCATAGGTGGAATATGAATTACCAAGTTGTTTCTTTCCCAAGAACATCATGCCAAGCAGAGTATGACCTTCCACAAAGAACACACACACCTCAGAGTCGGTTTGGCGGAACAGAGCCTCCATTCCATCCTTTACAGAGGACAAAACATATTGAGAAAGTTGGTTGCGGAATATGATATACCTGTTAATGCTTAATACGGAATCGAACACAGGATTGTCAGCAGGTATGGACAGATAGTTCAAAGAAGAAGAAACCTTTGAAAGTTCCTGTTTTTCATCATCATCTGAAAGCGAACCCTCCGCAGGGGTTTTATAAACAGCTTCAAAATTTCTTCCATGGTTCATAAGAATTGTTATATTTTCAGAACCCAAATTGCTTGACAGAATTAAATCCAACTTTCCGACAACTTCGTCGGTACTACCACTAAAGTCTATCGCAGAAAGTTCTTTTTCCAATTGTTTTTCATAATCAATGGTGAAAGATGAGAATCTTTTGCTTATTGCTTTTTCAAGCCTATATATGACAAAAAGCATAAGTGCAACAAAAACACCAGTCAACAAAACATACAACCAAGTCCGCTTCACATAAAACGAAAACAACGCAACAACAATTCCACAAACACAACTGGGAACTATATATATCACTAAGAATTCTGCAATTTTTTGGAAAATATATTTCCAATCAAATATATTTTCAGAAACGCCACCTTTGTAAATGATTGCCAACAAAACCGTAAAAGCAAAAGGTGTCATAACGGTAAACAACGGGATTTCTTTTGCGGCAAACATGAACAGGAAATAAACGAATTCAAAAGCTACGATAGCAACAATATTCATTAATTTTTTTGCATATGTCGCTGTTCCCCTGTCAATTCGTTTGCATAACAAAAACAAGAACGAAACAAGTGGCAAGACATAGAAAAAAACAGAATTAAGCAAGACATGCCATGCAACAGGGAACTGCTGCATCACAACATCAGACGTGACTACAGTTCCATTTTCTTTTGTAATGGAAATTCCTGTGATTGTATAAAAGACGACAAAAAAAACAGCAACACTGAAAATAAAAGTGACAACAGAAAAGACACCAGACCTGTTTGTCTTTGGAAAGCGAATCAAGTATAAACAAATCTGGAACATAAAAACCAAAGACAAGAAATAAGCCACTTTATTGAATACAGTCAGCAATTTTGTGTTGTCGGAATAAAAACTGGACAACAAACATATAGCTTGAAAAACCGTGGTAAAAATCAAAAGAATCAAGCAACTAATAAATGCATCGTTTCGGAAATACATTGATTTATCTGCTTTATTAGAAAAAACAACTAGAAAAACAATCAAAAAAAGCAACAAAAAAAAGAATATCATGGTCACCCCTCTATTTTTGCAACAAGCATGGTTACGTCATCACGCAGTTTTTTATCACCATTGTATGAAAGAACAAGATCCACAATGTCGTCCACAAAGTGCTGTGCAGACTTGTATGCACTAGCTTTTATTGTGTCAAGGTAAAGATCCGTATTGCCAAGCTCCACGCCATTTTCATCCATGACTTCCGAAACACCGTCGGAGGCCATCAAAATCAGGTCACCACGGAAAAGCTGTTGCTCATCTGGAACAATGTTTTCATCAAGCTCAATAATTCCAACAAGCGAACAGTTCGAGGTAAGGGGCTTTATCTTATATCCATCCGGAGCACGTGTAACAATAATGGGGTCAGACATAGATGCATTGATATAACGTATGGTCATTTTCTGCGTGTCCACTATACCTATGAACACAACAGTATATTTATCTTGCAAGTGCATACTTTTTATCGCCCGGTCAACTGCACGAATAACACCCGGCAAATCTTCCTTGTCCTCCACAATTTTTACGGTATTCATAACCAAGCCCATGACCAAAGCAGCCGCAAGACCTTTTCCGGAAACATCGCCAAGCATAACAAGCGTTTTATTCTCATCAAAAGGCAAGACTGTATAATAATCTCCAGAAACATTGACCAAAGGACGGAAATAAGCGGCGAAATCCAACATAGGAACATCCGGCATAACATGAGGGAGAAACGACTTTTGAACATCAGCAAGCAACCCCCATTCCTTTGAAAGTTGTGCAATCTCATTCAAGGAAGAAATAATCTGTTCCCTTTCCATGAAACCGCTAAATTCCTTATGCAAGTTCGCATATACAATGTCATCAAACATATAAGTATACTTGCAGAAAACATATAAATGGACAGCCCCTTTGACCAAAAAAAAGCCACGTCGCTCACGTCGCTCGGACGTAAGCCCAAATTCCTTGTCTATGAAATACACCCCATCTGTCCTAAATTCTGCAAAATTCAATTGCAACTTGAACATAGTGTCTTCCGAACAAGTCAAACGGTCAGGGGAATTGTAAAGGACATAATTTTTTTCCCTGTCAATGTAAAGGACAGAACAATCACCTTGAAATTCAAGAATCTGCCCCACCGCTTCAAAAAAATCATCAAGTGAATAACAGAAACGCAGTTTGTCCGTAAAATCAGAAACAATACCTGTTTCCTTTGTATACAAGGCATCTCGTTCCAACTTATTGCGAATAAAATTATATAAACTGTTACCTGTTATCTGCAAAACGGCAAAAAGAACAGCTGCGGCACAAATAGAAAAAAGCATAGATGTACCAGATACGAAAAACATACTAAGCAGGATGAACAGAAAACATATCCCGCAGTTGACTGCAAACAGACTCAAACGCCGTTTAGTTTTAAACATAGATACCTCTGCAACAAGTATTTGAAGTTTTTTTATTATACCATACACATGAAAAAAAAGATATAAAAAAATTAAAATTTAGAGTAAAAAAACTGCCAGAACTTACGCCTAGCAGCCAAAATTAAATTAACCTAGTGAAGAAAGTGGCACGGGTTGTGGGGAATCCGTAGCATTCTCAAGTTTAGAGAATTCTTCCAATATGTCCTTTTGTTTGGAAGACAATTTTGAAGGAACTTGGACCAGTATTTTTATATACATATCGCCTTTTTTTGAGGATCCAGTCACAGGCACACCTTCGTCACGAAGCCTAAGCAATTTTCCGTTTTGGGTCCCCGAAGGAATTTTCAACTTT
The DNA here is from genome assembly GCA_045535895.1 of Treponema sp. GTDB lineage: Bacteria > Spirochaetota > Spirochaetia > Treponematales > Treponemataceae > Treponema_F. Next base: position 1,309 of record JAZSMM010000319.1, on the reverse strand, counting down.
ATTTTCTTTTCATCCAAGGCAGTAACAAATATGTCGGTGCCAAGAGCTGCCTGAGTCATTGAAACTGGAACGGCACAATACAAATCGTGTCCGTCCCGCTCAAAGTATTGATGCGGGGCGACATGCAAAACAACAATCAAATCTCCAGCCGGACCTCCGTTCGAACCGGCATCACCCTGCCTTGGAATAGATATACGTTTTCCATTGTCAACACCAGCAGGAATTTTTATCGAGATTTTTTTTCGCTTTTGCTGCAATCCGCTTCCGCCGCAGGTTTTACACGGATTATCTATTACAGAACCTGCCCCGCCACAACTAGGACAAGGTTGTGCTATAGAGAAAAAACCTGAATTACGACGAATCTGCCCTGTACCTTGACAAGTAGAACAAGTCTTTCGCTTTGCACCGTTTTCCCCGCCCGTACCATGGCAATCTTCGCAGACTTCGCTGTGCTGGAACTGAATTTGTTTTTCTGTACCGTAAACGGCTTCCTTAAAAGTTATCTCCAAATCATACCTAAGGCTCGCACCTTGCACAGAGGAATCCGGGGAACGTCTACGGCTTGAACCACCTCCAAAAATGTTGCCAAACATGCCGGACAAATCAAAACCTTCAAACAAATCACTAAAATCCGTGAAGGCATGAGAAAATCCACCACCTGAGCCGCCACCCATTCCTTCCAAACCTGCAAAACCATACTGATCGTATATCTGCCGTTTTTGGTCATCAGACAAAATTTCATAGGCTTCCGTAGCCTCTTTGAATTTATCCTCCGCCTCTTTGTCGCCCGGGTTTTTGTCAGGGTGGTATTGAACCGCCAACTTGCGGTATCCTTTTTTTATGTCGTCCTTTGTGGCATCCTTTTGAACACCAAGAACCTCATAATAGTCACGTTTCGCCATCTTCCTAGCCTTCTATACTAATCGACTGTTTTTAAATAATATCAAAAAATAACAGATTTCGCAACAAGCCATCTTTTTCAAATACAAACGGACTGATTTGAGCAAAGTTGTTCCGCAAGGAAACAGGAACCACTCCAACCAGTCCGTAGTTTGTCAAACATATGAAAGTTTACTTGTCGTCGTCAACAACCTCATAGTCAACATCATCCGCAGAACCTTTCGCAGAACCTGAGTTACTTGAATCAGAAGTTCCCATGTCGGCTTCAGGGTTTGCGCCGGACGCCTGCTGTTGCTTGTAAACTTCCTCGGCAATTTTATAAGAAGCCTGCTTCAATTCTTCAGTCCTAGCTTTAATTGCTTCGATGTCGTCGCTTTCAAGAGCTTGCTTTAAAGCAGCAACCGCATCA
>JAZSMM010000266.1:0-8112 GCA_045535895.1 Treponema sp. | reverse complement strand
ATGTTTGCAGGTTTTGAACAGAAAGATTTAGCCGCAAAATTTCCAGGTTCTTTTGCAAGGAAACAATGTCTGGGTTGTTGCCAATATGGTCTGTTATAAGTTGTTCCGCGTCTAGTTCCACAAAGGCAGGGTTTATTTCCCCTTCCAAAACAATTTTTGTTCCGGCAGGCATCCCCAACATAAAAGCAAACAAGTCTAGCTGTTGGTTCACCGCCTGTTCCATCTTCATTACCGCAGGCTTTTTGTTCTCATAGGCGACCTGCGTTTGCAAAAGCTGTAGTTCTGGAATCCGCCCGTTGCGGTAGTTTATCTGGGCTTGCCTAACTCTTTGTTCCGCATTCACAAGGGACTGTTTTTGCAAAGCAAGGTTTTCCTGCTGCAAAAGCAATCCGTAGAACAATTTTTTTATCTGGAGTTCATTTTGTTTTACAGCTTGGCTCCAAGTGATTAAACCGGCCTCGTAGTTGTTCTTTATGATTCGTATGCCGTCTACAAGTGCGAAAGAGAAACCCCAAGAAATGCCAATGTTGCCTACAGCCGTCCAGTGGTCGCTTTCTGTAACTTCCGGGGCTTGGTACATTGGGTTGATTGCTCCTAATATTGCTCCAACCGTGTCTGTATATTCATTCGAGCGACTCATCGTAGCACTAAGATTTACGCTTGGCAAAAACTGGTTCCACACCAAGTCAGAAGCCCGTTTTTTTATCTCCAGGTCAATGGCGGAACTTTTAAGAGTCTTGCTGTTTTCGTTGGCGTAGGCCACGGCCTGTTCCACAGTGAGAGTTACTGTCTTTGCTGTGTCTGGGTTTTCTTGTGTTTGGGCAAAGCACATTCCAGTCGCCAAAAACAAGCATACACAAAGAAAAGAAAGATTTAGTCGATTGTTTTTCAAAGGAAACCTCTTTTTTTTTAGTTTGCAGAAACTAACACATAAAATATAATGGTATTAAAAACAAAAGTAAACTTGTGTGCGTTTTTTTTATGGTATTTTAATAAACTTTAATTTTTTGTTATGTGACGGCAGGAATTAGTTGTCTTCAATAATGAAGCGTGATAACATAAAACAGGAGTCAAAAAATATGTTGATACTTCATTCTGGTGGAGGTAAATCTATGAAGAGATATTTGACCGTGCTGTGTTCCATTGTTGGATGCTGCGTATTGTTTTTTTCTTGTGGTCAACCGTTTAGCAAAGTTCAGATAAAAGCAGAACCTGAGTTGTATGCACCTTTAGGGAAAAAGAGCCTTGAGGTAAAAGAGTATCTTTCCGCTGAAAAAATTTCAGAGTTGTTCGGCGGTTCCCAGTCCAGTCTTAAAGCCTTTGACTATGTTGCCGGTTCGCAAGAAGATGCCATGACGTTCCTTGTCTATTATCCGCTTATGGAAATGGACTTGGACTTCAATTCATACATGAAAGACTTGGACATGCAAGACCTTTCGCAGGCAATCCCGGAGATGTCTTTTACTGTTCCTAGTTTGGCCGGCATAACCGTTGAACCTCAAACACTTGTTGTCGATGGTACGGATGTTGTCGCAGGGCAAACTCTGAACGCTACGATGGCCGGCACAGTGAACGCTCTGATTCCTCAAGGCGGCGTTCCTCTTATGGTTGAACCAAGGTCAATATCCGTTGACGGGGAAGGGCTAAAGTCTGTGACCTTTGCAGACGGAAACAAAATTGTATTGGAAATAACGCCAACTGTGGAAAATTCTTCCTTGGTTTGCGTTCCCTACGTTTATCTCAAGCTGCCCAACGGTGACAAAGTAGATTTTGTTGAAAAAGACGGAACCTATGAAGCCGATTTTGCAGGGGAAACGATAAGCGTGGGAAAAATTGAGTTGGAAGGATATGTCACCTTGCAGGGAACTGTCCAAGCTGGTTCGGTTGTCGGGCAAGAGGGGATAGGCGTAAAAGTGAATGTTGTTTCCCTTTTGGACGCAGGTTTTGCAAGCGCCACGGCGGATGTTCCTGAAGGGACGGAACTTTCCAAAACCATAACACATGACTTGCCGGAAACCATGACAAGTATGGTTTCAAAAATCAACTTTGAAAAGGCAGGCGTAAAACTCAATCTGGACAACAGTCTTCCGGCTGGCAACAGTTTGGACATAACGATGTCTGTTCCTGCTTTTGGAATAAATGGCATGGTCAAATCCGTGACAGCCGGCACAAAGGAACTTGAATTTGTTGAAGGTAATTTTGATTTTGTTCCTAGCACAAACCCGTCCATAAATGTTGTTATGGATGTGTCTTTGCCGGGATACAATGCAACGGAAAACACGATAACAGTTTCCAATGTTGTTCCAGGGCAAACATATGGCTTGGCTGGAACGGCGGACGTTGTGGCAGAATGGGCTTCTGCCACAATCAAAACAGAAGATCCTTATGAGGGGTCCTTTCCGGAAGATGGAGAACCTATTGACATGGGCGATTTTATGGAAAAAATCCCTGATGGAGTCAAGTTCAAGGATGTGGGTGCAGATTTTTATATGAATTCGTCAATACAAAACATGACGCTCAAAGGAACGGTGAGAGCAAATGAAAACTACTTGCTTGGTAGTGAAAATGATCCTGTTGAAATCCATGTAAAAGACGCTCTGGTTCTTCCTGCAGACGGTTCTTCGGAATGGAAGGAAGAGTTGCCGGAGTCGAGCGCAGACTTGGGGCTTGCAATGACCGACCTGTTGAATTCAAGACCTCAGTCTTTGTCCTTGGAATATTCGCTTGAAGCAGAAGAAATTACTATAACCAAAGACGATGTTGCCATTGGAGACAAAATAAAGATGGAGCTTGTCTTGCGTTTGCCGTTGGAATTTTCCATTAATGGTGACGAACTACCAGAAGGTGCAGAGCAAGGCATGAAGTACGTCAAATTTGACATATTCAAGATGGCGGACGTTTATTCAGATGAACCCGACGCAAACAACGATTTGTTTGACAGGGACGAACCATCTGAACCGAATGAAGACATTGACGAACTTCTTTCACAGGTTAAAACCATGACGTTGGAGATTGAGTACAACAACCAACTGGGGTTTGAAACCAAGGCGGAATTCAGCGATGTGAAATCTGGAATCAAGAAGTTCTTTGACCTTGACAAAGGCAGCGGTACGGTCAAAATAAGTCTTGATGGTGACGATGTGGTGAAAATAAAAAACGCCCATCCGTTTGAACCAAGGGTGTTTTTATATCTGCCTAATACCGATGAAGAAAATCCATTTATGTTGAAAAAAGATACCAATATTGAGATAAAACTTTTTGTTGTTGCGGTTTCTGACATCGACTATACATATGAGTTGGGAGGAAATGATTAAAATGAAAAAAAACCTGTGCATTTTGTTTTGTGTTTTAATTGTCAGTCTTTCCTTTGCGGACATGAACCCACCGCATAGATATTTTGAACTTGGTATGGATGTAGATGTCAGTTTGGCAAACAACTGGTTGAGTGTTTCGGATTTTTTCCAAGAAACCCTTGTTCTGGACTTCACAAAGGTTGCTTCCGACTTGAAAGACGGAGTTACGGTGGACTTGAACAGCGAAGTCACCGCTTTTATGAATATAAACTTTGGCAAAACCGTTAGGATAGGCTTTTTTGCCGGTGTTGACGGAATGGGAATGGTGAACCTTTCCCAAAGCCTTTTGGAATTCGTTGCAAAAGGAAATGCTTCTGGCAACCATTCTGTAAATGGTGCTGTAGGTATGGATTTAGCCGTATACGCAGAGGCTGGTTTTTCCGTACAGGCGTTTTTTGACAAGCTGGGAATAGGTGTTACTCCTACGGTTTTCGTTCCGGCTGTATATGTTCCACGTGTGAAAGCAAATGCTTCTTTGAAAATGCAAGACGACGGTTCTATGACGGCCTGCCTTGATGCAAATGTTGCGGCTTATACGCCGTTTTCTTTGAATGAACCTGAGTTTGCTGGAGCTCCACGATATTTTTCAGATGCCGGTATGGATATTTCTGTTTCAGCGGAATATGCTCTTTTCCCAAACCTTGATATAGGTGTTGCTGTAAACCATATCCCTACTGTTCCTGCCAAATTGCGCCACAAGATGACTTATTCCGCTTCTGGCGAATACAACATAGACCCTATAATAGACACTCTTTTTGAAGATGAGGATGATGAGAATTCAGAAGAAGAATTTTCATTCGACGACCCTGTTTATGAGGAACTTGCAAGTCCTTATGCTTTGCGTCGCCCCGTGGAGTTGTGCATTGGGGCTGCGTTCCGTCCTTTTGGCGACTGGTTCGATGTAAAGGGAAACATAGACCTTGTTTTTTACAAGCCGATTTACTTGAACTTTACAGTGGAAGGCGGCCTGCATTTTATAAGAATGGGGAAACTTGGCGGTCATATGCTTAACCTTTCTCTTAAAACAGGATATGACGAGCGGGTATGGACACAACAGTTTACCCTAGGGTTGAACCTGCGAGTTTTGGAACTCAATTTGAGCGTTTCTAGTCGAGGAACAGAATTCGTTAAGAGTTTTATGGGCAACGGTCTTGGAGTTGGGGTAGGCTTTAGATTGGGCTTCTAATTTTGGGAAATCCATTGTACGCAGGGGGTAAAACCTTTGGACAATGGATTTTTTGTTCCCCTTCGACAAGTTCATTGAACAAAACATCGCTCACGCAACTGGTAACACCTTGGCAGCCGGCGTGGAATGCCAGCATTCAATCTTTCTATGCCCCGTGGAAGACCGACCGCCGTGTGAATAAAAATTGGAAGCCGCACATGAAACGGAGTTGTTTAAACGAGCGGGGAAGGCAAGTGGGACGTTATACGCAGCGTAGCTTCTAGCGGCGAAAAACAGAGGAGGGTGCCCTTTAGGGAGAAGACCTCTGTTTTTCCCGTCGCTGGGACCCACTTGCCTTCCCCCACGTTACATGCAGCCACGGTGACATGTCACGGCTTTGTGTTTTGCCTTACGCACGGACGGGCGGTTTTTTGCATATACACATTCACATAAATTTTGTACAATAAGTTTATGAACAGTATATTTGAACAAACAAAAACTTATATTTCTGAATGTCGCTCTCAGATGATAGAGTTACAAACTATATTAACTGCTAATCCTGCTCTTGCCCCGGAAAGTAGTGGTCAAGGAGAACTGGAAAAAGTCTTGGCATTAGAGTCCTGGCTAAAAGACAATGGAATAACACAACTTGAACGTTTTGACGCAAAAGACTCTCGTGTAAAAAGTGGAATAAGGCCAAACCTTGTGGCGACAATCCCCGGTCAAGATGATTCCGTTCGTCTTTGGATTATGGCACATACGGATGTAGTTCCTGTTGGGGAGCTTTCGTTATGGAATACAAATCCTTGGCAAGTTGTTCAAAAAGAGGACAAACTTTATGGTCGTGGCGTAGAAGACAACCAGCAAGGACTTGTCGCAAGCGTTTTTGCCTCTTTGGCACTTGTGAAAAACGGAATTGTTCCAACTCATACGGTTAAGTTGCTTTTTGTTGCGGACGAAGAAGTGGGTTCTGATTACGGAATAAAATTTTTGTTAAAAGAACACAATCTATTCAAGCCAGAAGATTTAATAGTTATTCCCGACGGCGGGGACTCAGAGGGTAAGACTATAGAAGTGGCAGAAAAGAACTTGCTTTGGCTGCAGTTGCATTTAAAAGGCAAACAAACACACGGTAGTCGTCCGGACGAAGGTGTGAACGCTTCTCTTGCAGGATGTGATTTGGCCCTGCGTCTCAACAACTTGGAGCAAGTTTTCAACAAACACAATGAATTGTTCCAGCCGCCTTATTCCACCTTCCAGCCCACAAAAAAAGAAGCCAATGTTCCCAATATCAATACAATTCCTGGCGATGACGTTTTTTGCATGGATTGCCGAATCCTGCCATGCTACACTTTGGAACAAGTGCGTAAAGAAGTTTGCCGCTGTATGCAAGAAGTGGAACAAAAATACGGTGTGACTGTGGAATATACAGAAGTGCAAGCCGTGGAATCTCCTGCCACGTCCGTGGATTCTCCTGTTGTAAAAAAATTAGCAAAAGCAATAGAAATGGTTGACGGCGTAAAAGCTGAACCCATTGGAATAGGTGGTGGAACTGTGGGTGCTTATCTTCGCAAGGCAGGATTTAATGCTGTGGTCTGGAGCCGCATGGACGAAACTGCACATCAACCGAACGAATATTGCGTTTTAGACAATCTTGTCCATGATGCCCAGGTTTTGGCGTGCCTTATGACAAATGAATAGCAGAATTTGTCTGTGGTTGAGGTACAATCTTCCTTGTTGCACCTAGATAAAGTTGTTCTTTGCGTGTTATAATCAACGAAATATGTTTTGAAGGAGTTGTTATATATGAAAACGAGAAGTTTTTTTATTTTCTTTGCATTCATTGCTTGTGTTTTGTCTTTTAGCGGATGCATGACCTCTTCCGTAAAAGTCGATCGTGTTTCCACGGATACAGTTACGGATTTGAGCGGTTACTGGAACGACACGGATGTACGGATTGTGGCGGAGTCTTTGATAGGCGACTGTGTGAACGCTCCTGCAATCAGCAACTATATCCGAAACAACGGTAAAATGCCTGTTGTCATCGTGGGCAATTTCCGTAATGACAGCGATGAACACATAGATACTTCTATTCTGACAAAGAAGTTTGAGACAGCGCTTATAAACAGCGGTAAAGTTGATTTTGTTGCAAGTTCCTCTGAGCGTGGTGAAATCCGCCAGGAACGAGAGGAACAGCAAGAGTGGGCCAGCGAAGAAACTGCCAAGCGACTTGCAAATGAAACAGGAGCGGATTTTATGCTAATTGGTTCTGTAAAAACAATGGTTGACCAAATGGACAGAACCACAAGCCGTACATATTGGGTCTATGCAGAACTTATAGACATTGAATCCAACCGTAAATTATGGATTGGTGAAAATTCTGAAATAAAAAAGATAATCAAGCGTTCTTCTGTCCGTATGTAAAGGAAAAATGAAGACTAGCAGATTCTTGTGGTTTTCTGCCATGCTTTTTGCGGCAACGATTTATTCGTCCTGCGTCACCATGGCAGACTACGATTTTACCGAAATAGACAGTTCTCTTAGAGCCGGAAACTATGAGGCGGTTTATCAAAGTCTGGAAGCGGATGAATCTTTGTTGTACAAAGAGCAAGACAAAGTTCTTATGGTTTTGGACAAAGGAATTGTTTCCCATTATTCGGGGGATTATGAACGCTCAAACGAATCTCTTTCCTTGGCGGAGCGACTAATTTTTGAAAACTTTTCCAAAAGTATAAGCCAATCAATTTCTTCTTTTTTGTTAAACGACACCGTAGTGGATTATTCCGGGGAAACTTTTGAAGACATTTACACAAATCTGTTCATGGCTTTGAATTACATTCATTTGGGGAAAACAGAAGATGCATTTGTAGAAATTCGTCGCTTTGACAACAAACTAAAGACGGTTTCTGCTCAATATGCGGATTTAATTGCAAAAGCCAACCAAAGCAATATTGACAACGGAGTAGACAGCGTTGAGTCTCCAAACCTGGAATTCCATAATTCCGCATTGGCTCGTTACCTTAGCATGATTTTGTACCGTAGCGTAGGCAAAATGGATTCAGCCAGAATTGACAAAAATTATATAGAAAATGCTTTTGAGTTGCAGCCTTCTCTTTATGACTTTGCTGTTCCGTCCTGTGTGGAATCAGAATTTTTTGTGCCAAAAGAACAAGCAAGGCTGAATGTGATTGCTTTTTCCGGAAGAGCTCCCATAAAGACAGAAGAAGTCATGCGTCTTTATTCATATGACGGTTCCATTTATTACAAGCTGGCATTACCTGTGATGAAAAAAATGCCTTCGGTTGTTCACGGTGCAAAGGTTGAGGTCTACGGAAGTGACGGTGTTCTTGTGGCTTCTTCTGATTTGGAAAAAATCGAAAGTATGGATTCCATAGCAATGGACACTTTCCAGCAAAAGCAGGCGTTGGTTCATTTGAAGGCTGTTGCTAGAGCTTTTGCAAAATCCACCACAACCGCTGTTTTAGACGGCTTGTCCGAAACAGCTGAAGATGCGGAAATGGGTTTGCTTTTTTCTGTGTTTCATATGGTTTCGGTTGTCGCCACGGAAGTTTCTGAACGTGCCGATGTCCGATC
>JAZSMM010000024.1:0-4101 GCA_045535895.1 Treponema sp. | reverse complement strand
GGTTGAAGAATATCTGCGTCTTGCACAGGACACTTCCAGCCTTGACACGAATGTCGATGATGGCAGTCCAACCCAGCTGGGCGACCTGCTGACGGATGAAAACAGCGAGAAGCCTATTGAATCCGTTTTTTCTGCCATGCTTTCAGAGACAATAAACCATGTTCTTGATGATTTTACAGACAGAGAAATGGCCATAATAAAAATGCGTTTTGGACTTGACGGCAAGGCTCCAATGACTCTTACAGAAACGGGACGCATGTTGGGCATCACACGGGAACGCGTTCGTCAGATTCAAAGAAAGATGATGGAGAAACTAAAGGAAAACGAAGAACTTGCTTCTTTTAATGAATATCGGTGAGGCATTGCAAAAAAAGTTCCATGCAGACACGGGCGTCATCCTGCGCACGGTGGGCTTGCAATGCTTGTATTCCAAGTTTGTAAGCCAATGTCTGCAACTTGTGGTTGGGCATGTCAGGAAACATGCTTTTTGAAAGTCGCAAAGTATCGACAACTTTGTTTTTTAAATGATGCATACCGCTTCTTTCTAGTTCGGCGTTGATGAATTTTAAGTCAAATCCTACGTTGTGGGCCACCAATATTGATTCTCCTATGAATTCAATGAAATCCGGCAGCACTTGTTCCACAAGAGGGCATTCTTTGAGCATTTCATCTGTTATGTTGTTTACACGGGTTGCCTCCGGCGGCATTGCACAGCCGGGATTTATAAGGACGTTGAAAGTACCAGTGACACCTTTGTTGTTGAATTTGACGGCACCGATTTCCACGACATGGTTTTTCTTTGAGTTTAGTCCGGTAGTTTCCGTGTCAAAAGAACAAAAAGTTGCTCCCCCCGAATACAGGGAAAGCAACTCTTCGCAAGTTTGGATTAGTTTATTTTGCGGCATCAAGTATCTGCTTTATTTCATTGGAAATGGCCTGGCAAAGTTCAGCCGCTTTCTTTTTTGCCCCTTCTAGCCCATCACAGCATACAGGCGTAATTGTGTTGATATAGAATTTGATTTTAGGTTCCGTTCCGCTGGGTCTCGCGCTTACAATACTACCGTCTTCCAGGAAAAACTGAAGGACATTGCTCTTTGGCAATGCGATGGCCGTTTTGTCAGCAGGGTTTGAAGGGTTGTAAACTGTGCTTGTGCCTACATCTCTTATAGAAACAACCGTTTTGCCGCCCAAGGATTTTAATCCTTCCTCCCTTAATTTTGCCATGATGTTTTTCATGGTTTGCCCGCCGGACGCGCCGGGAAAATTCTGTGATATTGACCTGTCTTCAAAGTATCCGAATTTGGCATAAAGTTCTTCTAGTCTTTGCAACAAGCTCTTTCCCTGCGACCTCCAATATAAAGTCATTTCCGCACACATTGCAGCGGCAGACACACCGTCTTTGTCTCTTACAGCAGTTTCCACGTTATATCCATAACTTTCTTCAAAGCCGAATACGTAACTGTTGCGTCCTGTTTTCTCAAAATCAGCCATTACGGAGGCTATCCATTTGAAGCCTGTCAAGCATTCTTCTAGTTTCACTCCATAGGATTCGCAGATTTTGTCCGCAAAGGTGGATGTTACAATTGAACGGATGACCGCCGGGTTTGCAGGCATTTTGCCCAACTCTTTTCTGGAAAGAAGTATGTAGTCGGTTAGCAAAGCTCCCATTTGGTTTCCAGTGATAAGCACAAACTTGCCGTCTGGTCCGGGAACGGCACTGCCAAAACGGTCTGCGTCCGGGTCTGTGGCCATCACTACATCTGCTTTTTCTTTTTCCGCAAGTTCAACTGCCATTTTGAGTGCCGGGGCTTCTTCTGGATTTGGTTTTTCTACGGTAGAAAAATTTCCGTCTGGATTTCGCTGTTCAGGTACGGTGATTACGGTAAGTCCCAAATCGCCCAAGACTTTTTCGACATGCATTGCACCCGTACCATGAAGCGGTGTATACACAACTTTTACTTCCTTTGCTTTTTCCCTTATTAGGTCTGGACGGAAAAGCTGTTCTTTCACCATTTCCCAATATTTTTCGTCAATCAGGCTGTCAATCATCACAATCATTCCCGACTTGACGGCTTCTTCCTTTGATATTGTCTTTACGCTGGTTACCGCATTTACTTCATCTATGATGCCTTTGTCATGTGGCTCTGTAACCTGGGCGCCGTCGTTCCAATACGCCTTGTACCCGTTGTATTGAGGCGGATTGTGTGAAGCTGTAACCACGACTCCTGTGTCGCATCCAAGTGTGCGAATCGCAAAGGACAGTTCCGGGGTTGGACGCAGCCCTGTGAAAAGGTATGTCTTGAACCCGTTGGCGGCAAAAATTCTTGCTGTTGCCTCCGCAAATACATCCGAATAACGTCGTGAGTCGTATGCCACTACCGCAGAAAGCGTACCGGCTTTTGCTTTTTCTGGAAATGTCTTGATAAAATAATTTGCAAGTCCTTGTGTTGCGCGGTTTACAACCCATGTGTTCATGCGGTTTGTTCCACCGCCGATTATTCCTCGCAGTCCGCCTGTTCCAAATTCAAGGTTTTGGTAAAACCTGTCTTCAAGTTCTGCGGTGTTGTTGTCTGCGATAAGTTTTTCCACTTCGGTGCAGAATGCCTTGTCTTGTTCTTCGGCAATGTATTCCCTTGCTCTTTCCATTATTTTGTTTTGATCCATGCAAAGCCTCCTAAACTACGGAATCGTTTTTACATTATAACAATGTGAGAAGGGAAACACAAGGTATGAATCAAAGATGAATTAAAGTGGCAACAAAAGTTGCGGATTTTTATGAATTGCTATAAACTAAAAACAATCTTGCAATGCAGTTTTTTGTTACGAGGTGGTTTATTCTATGGCAAAAAACCTTAGGATAGGTGTTTTGATTAACACAATGTATTCGGATTACAGCATATCATTTGTTTCTGGCGTTGAAAAATTTTGCAAGGAAAACGACTGTGAATGCATTGTTTTCCCATTGTTGAGGGAAAAAAACTCCGGTAGGTTTGACTATAATTATGACACGAATTTATCTTTTTTGAATTCAAACAATGTTGATGTGCTTGTTTTGAATTCTGTTACCCTTGCGAACTTTCGTTGCCAGCAAGATTTTATTGACGAGATTAGAAGATGTTCCAATGTTCCCATGGTCAGCGTGGGAGTCCCTATTTTTGGGATTCCCGGAGTTTATCTTGATCCGGAAAGCGCCATAAGGCAGCTTGTGACGCATTTGGTGAAAAAACACAAGAAGAAGAGGTTTCTTCTTGTTCATGCAAACTCAAAATCGGAAGAGTCAAGGGAAAGGACGGAATACTTTAAGAAAGCCTTGCTTGAAAACGGAATAGTTTTTGACGAATCCAAGTCATTGGACGGGGATTTTGAATTTGACAGGGCTTTCAGGTTTTTGGAAGAATATATAAAAGAAAAAGGAAAAGACGGATTCGACGTGGTTTTTTGCACGAACGACAACATGGCCCAGGGGTGTATAAAATGTCTTGCAAAATACAACATAAGAGTTCCAGATGACATTGCGGTGACAGGATTTGACAATGTAGTGGATTCCGGGAACAACAGGTACAAAATAACTACAATCGATCAACTTGTGGTCAACCAAGCGTACACAGGGGCGCAAGTCGCTTTCAATTTGTATCACAAGGGCAAGGTGTCTATGACTACGACAATAGAGGCCGTGCCTGTGTTCAGGAATTCTTGCGGATGTAAAAATTGGCAGCTGCCGATTTTCAATAAAAAGAACCGGTCGCATGAATTTGATTCTGAAAAAAAATATGGAACGGACAATGTGCTGCAGTTGTATATGCTTCATCGTTTCCTTGTGGAAGCGCAGGATCTTGTAGCCATTGAACGTATGTATTCACGTTTGTCATATAGTTTTCATCTGTTTGATATTTCCGCGGTGCTTTTGGTTTTGTATAAGGAGCCGATACATTTTGTGGAAGGAAAGGACTTTGTGCTTCCTTCGGAAGCGACAGTTGTTATGAAATTCACAGAAGATGAAGGTCTGTCGTTGCCGAATATCCAGTTTTCCCCAAAAGAAAAACTTGTTCCTGACTCCATGGAAAATATTTTTTTGTCAACACGGACTGTTATGCCGTTGTT
>JAZSMM010000095.1:0-4168 GCA_045535895.1 Treponema sp. | reverse complement strand
CAAGAGGCTTGCAAAAAATTCGAGCAGGTAAGGCAAGCCGTTCCCGATGTGGAGCTTCATATTATCGGTTCCTTGCAAAGGAACAAAGTCAAATCGGCTGTTTTATGTTCTTCTTGCATACAATCCGTGGACAGAATGGAACTTTTGGAGGAAATAGAAAAGCAGGCTTCCAACCAAGAAAAAAAAATAAAGGTTCTTTTTGAGTTCCGTACAGGGGAAGATTCCAAGTCAGGCTTTACATCCTTGGACAGTTTGCTTGAGACGGTGGAACATGCTGTGCAGTGTGAACATATAGTCCCCAGAGGGTTTATGACCATGGCACCTTTCACAGATGACGAGCTTGTTGTCGCCGCCTCTTTTAGAAGACTGGTTGACGTTCAGCATGAAGTGCACTCAAGGTTCCCTGGTTTGGATTTGGCAGAACTTTCCATGGGGATGTCCAATGACTACCGAATAGCAATCGCAGAGGGGGCTACTATGGTAAGGATAGGCACGGCTATTTTTGGGGAAAGGTTGTAAACAAAATGTACGGGAAATGCCTTTGGAAAAAGTTGGTGTGTTTTCTTGTAGTGCTTGTTTTTTCCCTGAATTTGTTTTTTGCTGCTGAACCCACCGTAACCATAGAACCCTACACAAAAGACGAAATTCCTACCTGGGCCAAGGACTTGCGCCGTACGGAAATCGTGACTTTGGGTTCTTTGCCCTTTGTGACAATAGGCGTTACGCTTGGCTATTCTTTTTACCGTGTTTTTTCAAACGGTATGGACTTTGGCTATTTCATAAACCCTCTTTCGAGTTCCGCCTCTAGTTCCCTTACAGAAGACGAGCAAAAAGGTTTGATTCTTTCGTCTTTGGCGGTTTCCGCATTGATTGGGCTTACGGATTTAACGATAAATCTGATTCAAAGGAAAGTAGAGGAGAACAAAAAGGTTGAGCTGGAAAAAGGAAGTGTGACGATAGAATCTTTTCCTGTTGAAGAGGGATATCCTGAACAGGAGGAAGGTTCCGGGGAAGAAGAAAATTCTGGACACCCGGAAGTTATGGAAAAGGATTCTGATTGATGCCCACATTCAGCCTGACTGTTCCCGCAGGATTTGAAATCCAACGGGTGGACAAATTTCTTTCCGGCAGCGATGTTGTTGTCCGTGAATGCGGCAATTCCAATCGTTCCCACCTGAAGACTGTGGTGACAGGTATTCTTGTAAATGGAAATAGTGCGAAATTTTCCACAAAAATCCGAGGTGGCGACACAATTCTTGTTGAATGGGAAGAGAATATACCACAGGACATCGCACCGCAAGACATTCCGCTGGATATTGTATACGAGGACGATAATGTCACGGTGGTGAACAAAACACAGGGGATGGTCACTCATCCTGCCGCCGGGAACTGGGATGGAACTCTTGTGAACGCCCTTTTGTTTCATTGGGGATGCTCGCCGGTCAAATTTTCAGCGCATCGCCCTGGCATAGTTCACAGGTTGGACAAAGACACGTCCGGCTTGATTATAACCGCAAAAAATCCGTTGGCAGAAAAATGGCTGCAGAGGCAGTTCCAAGAACGGCTGGTGAAAAAAGAATATATAGCTATAGTTTGCGGCCGACCGCCGGAACGCACCGGAAGCATAAAGACCCAGATTGTGCGAGACCCAAAAAACCGAAAGCGTTTCAAGGCGGTCACGGATACGGACGGCGGTAAATTCGCCCATACTGTGTATCGTTGTGTTGCCAGCTACGGGGCGTTTTCCCTTGTGCGGCTACGGTTGAAAACCGGCAGAACCCACCAGATTCGCGTGCATATGAAATACATTGGCTGCCCCGTTTTGGGAGATCCAATTTACGGGAACAAAAGCATGTTGTTTCCCGACGCTACTTTAATGTTGCATTCCAGGCTTTTGGGTATAAGACTACCTGACTCAAATCAACTTAAAGAGTTTAAAGCGGATGTGCCTGTTCGTTTTAAGGCTGTCCTGCGTGTCCTTCATAAAAAATATCCAAAGAGTGTCACTTGAAATGAAATATGCATATGTTGACGGTGACTGCGTTGTAGCGGTAAAGCCTTCCGGCATGCCTTCCGCTCCAATAAGGGAAAATGAAAAAAACACGGCTTTGTCTTGCGCTTCCATGGATTTTCCGGAAATATCAACGGTTGCGGGTAGAAAACCGATAGAAGGCGGTTTGTTGCACCGTCTGGATACGGACACAGCCGGGCTTGTTGTATTCGCTAGAACCCAAAGATTCTACGAGTCGGTTTTCAAGGCACAGGAGGACGGTCTTTTTATAAAGGATTATACGGCTGTCTGTTCTTTTGTTCCGTCCGTATGCAGTTTGATTCCGGGTTTTCCTGCCGTACCTTTTGCCGGCAGCATTGCGGATGTAGAGATGCCGTTCCAAATAAAAAGTTTTTTTCGTTTTTACGGCAAGTCCCGCCGGCAAGTTCGTCCCGTGACAATGGATTGTGGACCTTATGTGGCAAAGAAAATTTCTTGTGACAAGGAATACACAACCGAATTGGTTTCGATCCAAAAAGAAGAAGACAAAGTTATAACCATTTGCAGGATAAAAAAAGGTTTTCGCCATCAAGTACGATGTCATTTATCTTGGTGTGGAATTCCTGTGGTTGCGGACACTTTGTACAACCCCCTTTATTTAAGTTCAGGGGAAGAAATATGTACCAAAGAAACCCTCCGTTTTTTTGCGACAAAGGTTTCTTTTCCTCATCCTAAAGAAGGGTCTGATTTTTTTGTGGAAATTCCTTTTGCGGATTTTACAGACTTTGAGCCGCGATGATTTTCTTTGCTTCGGCCACAAGATAAAATGAACCTATCACAAGCAACGGTGTTTTTGCTTTTTGTGCTTCCCACACGGCTTGTTGTATCGCTTCTACGTAGTCCATGTTGTGTTTGTACTCCAGCCCCGCCGCGGAAAAAGCCTTCATCATTCGGTTCAGGTCTGATTCCTTTGCTTCTCCTGGTCTTGTCAAAGTTATCTTGTCAAAGCCAATGAAAAGTTTTGCAATTTCTTCCACCTTTTTGTCCGCCGCACACGAAAAAATCAAATGCGGTTTGCTTTTTATGTCATGGACGAAAAAATTGAAAGTTTCCAAAGAAAGAGAAACGCTTTTGGGTGTGTGCGCACCGTCCATTATTATTGGACAGTCTTTGTTCCCTGCCATTTCAAAACGACCGGGAAGGGTTGCTTTTGCCAAGCCTTCTTCTACAACCGATTCATCCATGCAGGGGAAAAGCGTTTTTATCGTTACGGCCGCTAGCCCTGCATTTTCGGCTTGAAAAGATCCCATTAACTTTAGGCAGGTTTTTATGGGACGCAAGAACAACGGGGAATCAAGCTCAATCTTGGTACAATCCCCATGAACCGTGCCTTTGCAACTTGTCAAAAGGTCGTCCGCAAAAAAGACAGGGCTTCCACATTCGGCCGCTTTTTGCTTGAAAACATTGGCAACTGTTTCGTTCTGTTTTGCAATGAATACAGGCACTCCATGTTTTATTATTCCTGCTTTTTCTTTGGCTATTTCCTCCAAAGAATTCCCTAAAAATTCGGTGTGTTCCAGTTCTATTGGTGTTATAACGCTTGCATTTGGTGTAATGACGTTGGTTGCGTCCAACCTTCCGCCTAAGCCTGTTTCAAAAACCGCCCAGTCCATATTTGCGTTTTTAAAACACAAAAAAGCGAATGTTGTCACCAGTTCAAACCATGTAATCGTGCGTTCTCCCGGCAATTGCTCTGGAATAATTGGGTCTATGGAATGCATTAGTTCCAATACGGATTTTTCGTATATTGCTTCTTCCAATGGAGCATGGGCAGTTCCTATCCTTTCTGAAAAATCCAATATATGCGGCGAGGTGTAAAGTCCCGTTTTGTTTCCTGCACTTTCTAGAATGGAAGCTACCATTGCAGACACAGAACCTTTCCCTTTGGAACCTGCAACATGTATTTTTTTGTAAAACTCGTGCGGATTTTTGAACCTGCCACATAAAAAGTTCATTGTGTCCAACCAGAAGATATTTTTTTTTGGAGAGGTTTCAAAGTTTAAATAGGAGTCAAGCCAATCCTGTAGAACTGTCAATGGCGGTTGCTGGCTCATCTTTTTTTTCCGTTTACCTTCCGCAGCATTGTTTGTACTTCTTGCCTGAACCGCATGGGCAAGG
>JAZSMM010000209.1:0-8778 GCA_045535895.1 Treponema sp. | reverse complement strand
CGGCCACTCTTCCAAAAAAGCAGATTGAATTCTGTAATGTGATTCTTATAAACAAGACCGACCTAGTTAAACCAGAAGAGTTGGAACAAGTTAAAAAAGTTGTAAAGACGTTGCAGCCACACGCGAAGATAATTGAAACGCAAAAAGGCGTTGTGGACTTGTCGGAAGTTTTGGGAACGAATTTATTCGACCTTGAAAAAACATTTGAAACAGCCGGTTGGGTTGAAATCTTGACTGATTTTGAAAACAGCAATCAAGACCATGAACACGACCACCATCACCATGAACACGACGAACATTGTGCTTGTCACGAACACCATGATCATGACGACCACTCCCATTGCGACCATGAACACGGACATTGTTGTTGTGCTCATCACCACCAAGAAGGCCACAGTCATACAGATGAATTTGGAATCAGTACTTTTGTTTATTACCGTCGCCAACCTTTTGACAGGCTCAAGTTGGATTCCTTTGCGGAAAACTGGCCCAAAAATGTAATTCGTTCCAAGGGGATAATGTGGCTTAGCGACGACAACGAAAGTGTCTTTGTTTTGGAACAAGCCGGCAAGCAGATTACCGCAGGATATTCCGGGGACTGGGCGGCCACTCTTCCAAAAAAGCAGATTGAACGCCTTAAAAACAGCGACCCGGAATTCAGCAAAAATTGGGATCCGGTTGTTGGAGACCGCATGATAAAGTTGGTTTTCATTGGGCGGCACATGGACAAAGAGAAAATCTTTGAAGAACTGGACAAATGTCTTGTCCAGCCTAAGTTGTAAGTTTATTTTTTTGCATATTGCCATTCAAAAGTTATTTTACCGCGCAATGTCAAAAACTTTGCGTGTAAAGCCCAAGATGCGACCGTTTCTACAGAGACAGACGAAAAAATGTCTTTGCGAAAAACGGTCGTTGTTTTTGCACTTAGGCTTGGAATCAAAGAGTAAAAGCCACTTTGCCATTTTCCGGAAGGACTTGCAGAAACGGAAAAAACCAATTCAGTTTTGTCAAAAAATTTGTCGTCTTTAGGAAAGGCAGCCGCACCTAAATCCATGTAAACGGTTGCCCCTAGCGGAAGTTCCTTGAAAGATGCTTCTAAGTTGCAGTTGTATTTTTCGGCAGTTTTTCCGGCAAATAGCCGCAGCCGCAAAAAAGGCGTGACAAATTCTCCGCCAAATTTAAACTTTTCATTGACTGAAAAAGCAGGGGCTTTCCCGTTTGAGTTGCGTCCGTCCGCCCCCAAACTGATTCCAAATCTAAGAAAAGTCCCCGTTTTGTTTTGCAGGACAAATTTTATTTGCGGAGTTGCAAAGGCTTGCAAGGTACTTCTGGTTCGGCTTGCATTGGCACAAATAATTTCACTGTCACCTGCATACACGCCAGAATCTATGGAAAAAATTCCTGCGTTGAAGCCACCCCTGATTCTAGCCCAAGGGTCAACCTGTCCAAAAGGTGAAACAAAAGAACCTGCCAAAATTTGGCAGCGAAATCGTTTTGTTCTTATGCGTATTTCTTGTACAGCGGCAAAATTCCATTCGCTGTCATAGGGCAGATCTTTTGCGAACCAGTTGTCATCTGGATTGGGCAAAGTGCTTGGCAAAAAATACAAGCCCGCAACGGTTGAGCTGGTGACGGAAATTTTTCCCGACAAAATTGGGACTGTCACGGCCAGAGTGTATATTTTTTCTTCTGTGCCAGCCGCTTGTACAAGCATGGGGCGCTTGTTGCCCAAAGAAAACGAGGCCGAAACTGCAAGGGGTGGAGTGCCTCCAGAATAAGACGGAAGGCTTGTGGCTATCCCTGTTGCGGAAAAACTGGATGTTCCCAACGGACTCATTGTCATGCTGAAGTCAGGATTTTTTAAGGTGGAAACCGTCCCGGAAAACACAAGGTTGCCGACATAAACAGTTGTTCTGCCTGCCCAAGAAAATCTGAATCCGCCATGTAGCTCACGCTTTCCCAACAGTGCACCCAACCTGAATTTGATGTCCGGAACAACGCCACGAATTTTGCTTGGGATTGAAATTTCTGTTCCACCATAGCCGTCAAATTTGCTTTTGCTTTCCCCGAAGATTCCTTGGCTGCAAAACAGAACAATCACTATAAAAAAGCAATTCAATATTTTTTCCATATAAATATTATTGTAGGAAATGATGAAATTTATTGCTTTTTAAATAAAAAAACGACGAACTTAAAAAAGCCCGTCGCTAAATGGCATCTATAATATTTGGGTTAGGATTTTTTTGCGGAACTGTTTGTGACATAACTTTGGCTGTCCGCAAACTCGTCAATCAAAACGATTCTTGAACGCCAATATTCGGCTTCTGTTTTTGTTGTGTATGGACCTACACGAAGCCTATAGTAAACTTTTCCGTTTGAGTCGGTGTAAGTAAAAATTTCACTGTCTATTTTGTTCTCCGCCAAAGCAGAACGGGCAGCTTCTGCGTTGGCTTTGTTTGTAAAAGAAGCGGCCTGCACCCAGTATTGATCCGGTAGTTTGGAGCTTGTTGTTGAAGTTGACTTTGTGCTGGTTTTTGGCTTGGAAGAAGTCGCTTTTGAAGTCGTCTTTACGTTGCTTGTTCCTTTCGTTGTTTCTTTGGCACTTGCAACAGGCGTGGTTGCTTTGGCTTCCGTTGGAACGGCAGAAACTGCAGCGGAATCCCTTTGTGTTGTTTCCGCGGTGTTTGTGGTTGTCTTTGCCGTACTTGCAGAAGAAATAGCATTTGCCGCCGCCTGGTTTTCCGCAGTAACAGAAGAAGATGGGCTTGGGGCGTTGTATTTAAGCGTGTTCAAGTCTATTGTGGTTGTGCCAGTTCCGTAGACGTTCGTTGTCCCAGAATAAACCGTCATGCCTTCCACCATCTGGGTTTCTGGTTGTTGCGGATTTGTCTGAAAGTCGTTGTTGTTCAATGTTGTTGTCGGAGGAGGTGGAGGTGGTGGAACGGGCTCATCACGTCCGGGCAGTCCAGAAGTTCCTGGCATTGTCCATGTGTCGTTTTGTACCTGCAAAGAAGCGATGGAAGGTTCCACCGTCTGAGTGGGTGAGTATAAAATCAAGGCAGCACCAATTACAACAAGAAGAAAAACACCTACTGCTGCGATAATCCATAAAGTTCTTTTCTGTTCCATACTAAAAGCATCCTTTCAATTCTGCGTTCCAATGCGTATGGAAAGCCGATGTTCCATACTTTGTATATATCGGCATTTGATTTTTTATATTTAGCAAAGATGTTGCGTTGGGCTTGAAATCTTGAAAGAATTTGAGGACAAGACAACTTGTCTCTTTTTTTGGCACGAAAAAATCGTATAAAACACGGACAATCCACAAACAGGACAAAATCGCAACGGTTTAAAATTTGCGGCGTTTTGTACAAGACAGTGGCGTTTACTGCTACAGGTTGTTCTGAGTGAGAGTCAATGAATTCCATCAACATTTGGCAAACTACAGGATGAACAAGGCTTTCCTGGGCTTGCAATGCGTTGGCGTTGTTGAACACAATTTTGCCTACGCTGCGGCGGTTGAGGGAACCGTCTGCATTCAAAAGGTTTATGCCCATCTTTTTTGCCGCTTGGGAATGCAGTTCTATGACCTGTGGTTTTATTTGCTCCAATGCGTCGTGGACAATTTTGTCCGCATCAATACAGGCCCAACCATTTTTTTCCATAATGGATGCGGCAAGGTTTTTTCCTGCTGCCATAGGTCCTGTGACGCATGCAACGGGAAAATCCCTTTTGCTGTTGTGTTCGCTCAATGGAAATCTCCCCAGCGCTTTCCTGTTTCTACAGAAACCTTTAAAGGAACTTTCAGCTGAATAACATTTTCCATTGTGGAACGAATGCATTGGACAGCAACGTCTACTTTGTCCTCAGAACATTCAAAAATCAGTTCGTCATGTACCTGAAGAAGCAGTTTTGCCGGTATTTTGTTTTTTTGTAGTTCCGCTGTGACGTTCAGCATGGCTTGCTTTACTATGTCCGCCGCAGACCCTTGAATCGGGGTGTTCACCGCCATGCGTTCTGCGCTGGATTTTTCCAGTTTGTTTTTGCTGTTGATCCAACGTATGTAACGGCGACGACCAAATATGGTTTGCACATAACCGTTTTTTTCTGCAAAGGAAATAACTTCGTCCATAAAAGAACGGACTCCGCTGTATGTGGCAAAGTATGACTGAATAAATTCTTGTGCCTGCGTCCTTGAAATCCCCAGTTCGTTGGAAAGACGAAACGCACTCATTCCGTACATCACACCGAAATTTATTGTCTTGGCTGTACGGCGCATTTCGGGGGTGACTGCGTTGGCTTCCACTCCGAAAATCAATGCTGCGGTTGCCTTGTGTACGTCAATGCCGCTTTTGAATGCACCGCAAAGCCCTGTGTCCTCCGAAAGATGTGCAAGGATAACCAGTTCAATCTGGGAATAGTCGGCAGAAACAAGAACGTTGCCCTCTTTTGCGGTGAAAGCCATTCGGATTCTTCTTCCTTCTTCCTCTCTTACAGGGATATTCTGCAAATTTGGGTCTCGGCTGGAAAGGCGTCCGGTGGCTGTTCCTGTTTGAATAAAGGTCGTGTGAACTCTGTTTTCTTTGTCCGCAAGCAAAGGCAAAGTGTCAACGTAGGTGGAAAGCAACTTGGACTTTACCCTGTAATCAAGTATTTTGCGTGGAACAGGATCCACGGCTGCAAGTTCCTCCAAAACCGCTGTGTCCGTGGAATAGCCGTTTTTTGTTTTTTTTCCGGTGGGCAGTTTGCGTTCTTCAAAAAGAACCTGTTGAAGTTGCTTTGTAGAAGCTATGTTAAATTTGTGTCCTACAAGTTCGTAAATTTCGTTTTGGATTCGTTGTATTTCTTGGGAAAGTTCCAAGCTGAACTGGGAAAGTTGTGATTTTTCTATGTGGATTCCAGCGATTTCCATTTCCGCAAGGATTGGCAGCACAGGCATTTCAAGATCCCAAAAAAGACTGTCCAGTTTTGCTTGCAAAATCCTAGGCATGAACAAATGGTAAAGCTGCCAAGTCAAGTCTGCGTCTTCTGCGGCGTATGGAACGGCGTTTTCCAAAGGAACGTCCGCAAAGGTTTGGCCTTTTGGCACAACCTGACTAAAAGGAATTGTTTCCAGTCCAAGTTTTCCGCTTGCAAGGGATTCCAAAGAATAAGAAGAACGTTCCGGTTCAAGAAGCCATGCTGCCACCATTGTGTCTGCGATTTTGCAACAAGGTTTGTCCAAACCGTTGGAACGCAAAACTTCGTAGTCGAATTTACCGTTGTGCATTATCACGGTGCATTGCGGACAAGAAAAAATTCGTTCCAGTTGGGAAAGGGCTTGTGCTTTTGGAATTGAGGGTTCTGCAAGCAAAGCGTCTGGCAGAATCAAGGGAACGTAAACAGCCTTGCCTTTTTCCTGTGAAAGAGAGAAACCCACAATTCTGGCGTTCAGCGTGTCCAGACCGTCCGTCTCACAGTCAAAGGCGACTTCGGCAGGCTTTGTTTTAAGGATGTTGTCTACAATGGATTCAAGCTCTGAAAAAGCGGTAACGGCACGGTAACTGCCGCTGTTTTTTACGAGTGTTTGGAATTCGTTTTCTGGCAAAAGTCCTGTAGAGTTGGCATTTTGCTCTGCAGGTTTTTCTTCCTCCGCTTGAGAAACCGTCAGTCCATATTGCTTGGCAACGGCAGGAACACCAAGGTTCATCAAAAGTTGACCTGCCGCCTGAAAGTCAAGTTTTTCTGTGGAAAAAGAAGGTAAATCCATTTCCAATGGAACATCGTGGCGCAAGGCAATCAGTTCTTTGGAAAAATAAGCAGAATCCTTGCCATCCCTTATCTTGTTGCCAATAGCTCCGCTTATTTCGTCCGCATGGGAATAGATTCCGTCCAAATTTCCGTATTGCTCCAGCAGTTTTAATGCGGTCTTTATTCCCACTCCTGCCACACCGGGAACATTGTCGGAACTGTCGCCTATAAGGGAAAGCAGGTCCAACATCAATTCAGGAGGAACGCCCCATTCTGCAAGCACGCCGTTTTCTCCCACGACTTCCCAACCGCCACTTTTGTCCGGTTTTAGTATTTGCGTTGTACAGCCCACAAGTTGCATCAAGTCCTTGTCGGCGGACAAGATGCGAAAAGGTTTGTTTTCTTTACAACATTTGTCCGAAAGGGTTGCTATAACGTCGTCCGCCTCGAACCCGTCGCAACGCAACACAGGAATGCCGAGGGCTTTCAACACTTCTTCTATCATGGGAACTTGCGCGTGCAAGTCTTCTGGTGTTTTTTGTCTTGTCGCTTTGTATTCCGCATACAACTGGTGGCGAAAAGTTGGCGTGCGTGAGTCGAAAGCCGCAACCAAGTACTTTGGTTTGTAGTGGTCAAGCACAGCCTTTAGATTGCGAAAAAAACCAAAAAGAGCAGAAACATTCTGTCCTGCTTTGTTTGTAAGAGGTCTGTTGATAAAAGCGTAATACGCCCTGTAAATCAGTCCATAGGAATCTATTACATACAAAGCGTTGTCGAAAGAAGTGTTGTCCATGCCTAAAGATTACGGCAAAAAGGGCTTTGGTTCAAGTAGAGAAAATTTGAGAGCTGTATAAGTTTCTGTTTCCTATTGAAGCCTTTGTTTTATATCGTTATACTTAATGCAATCACAATCTTATAGTATTTTGGAGGATATTATGAAAATGCTAAAAAGAGCCATTGCTTTTCTTGTTGTGTTGTCTATAGTTCTTCCTGTTATGGCGGCAGGAAAGAAAGATGTTTCTATGATGGACAAAATCAAGGCAGACGGAAAAATTATTCTTGGAACTTCCGCCGATTATCCGCCTTATGAATTCCATGCATTGATTGACGGAAAGGACACAATCGTTGGGTTCGACATCTCTATTGCACAGGAAATCGCCAAGGATTTGGGCGTTCAGCTTGAAATCAAAGACATGAACTTTGACGGTCTTTTGGCTGCGTTGGTTTCAGGAAATGTGGACTTTGTGATTTCCGGCATGACACCTACAGAAGAACGCAAGCAGAACGTGGATTTTTCCGACATTTATTACGAAGCAGTTCACGGAGCTGTAATCCGCAAGGCAGATGCGGACAAATACGCTTTGAGCCCCGATTCCCTTAAAGATGCAATGATTGGCGCGCAAAAAGGTGCTATTCAAGTAGGAATTGCCAAGGAGCAAATCAAAGGTGTGACAGGCGCAGATTTGGACAACAACCATACTCAGATAAAAGAGCTTGGAACATTGCCAGACCTTATCATGGAAGTGAAGAACAACAAGATAGAAGCTGTTGTTGCGGAACTTCCTGTGGCAAAGGCCTACGTTGCCGCAAACCCGGATTTGATGCTTGCTGAATACACATTCCAAGATACCGAAGGTGGTTCTGCGATTGCCATAAAAAAAGGCAATACTGAACTTGTGGATGCAATCAATGCCACAATTACACGCCTTATTGCAGAGGACAAAATCACACAGTTTGTTGGAGAGGCAAGTTTAATGGCCGACTCGCAGTAATTGGCTGTTAATGTAAAAAAGCGGCTAACCTATATTTTTAGGTTAAGCCGCTTTTTTTTGCGAACAATTGTTTACAGCTGGGAAATTACATTTTGCTGAAATCCAGTGAAATATCGGGTACAGTGGATGTGTAGCCATCACTTGAAGTAGTATAACTATTAGAAGTAAGAGAAAAAGAAGAACCTCCTATGTCGCCTTCTACCTCTATTGCTGTTTGACTTCCAGTGTCGGCATCTAAAAAATAAAAATCACTTCCTACTTGCATTATATGTATTAACCTGGTTTGAGTGCTTCCTCCGTAGCTATACGAGAGGTCGATTTCATACTCTTTTAAATTTGTATGGTAACCTACATCTTCCTGCCAAGATACAACTGCATTTGTGGGACGCAAAGTGGTAGTGTATCCATCATAATCGCTTGTTCGATAAGAACCGGAAACTTCATAATAATACTCAAAGGTTTCTGTTGTAGGTAAATAACGAACATCAAATACATCTGCTTGTTGCTTGCAAGAAACAAGTGTGCCAAGTGTTAATACCACAACAACAAATACCAAAGCCTTCTTCATAAAAACCTCCTTAAAAAGGGTAACTTGGTTGTTTATTACCGTTATACGGGTAATTAATGCTAGCACACATCCTAATAAATGTAAAGAAAATAATTTTACCGATTGAATTTTTCAACTTCAGAAGTGGCAAGTTTGTCGCATAGTTCGTTGTATTTTATTCCGGAATGGCCTTTTACCCAGTTCCATGTCACGTTCAATTGATTGTTGAAAGAATCCAGTGTTTCCCACAGGTCGCGATTTTTCACTGGTTTTTTTTCTGCTGTACGCCATCCTTTTGCCTTCCAACTTTTTATCCATGTGGTGATTCCGTTTTTAACATATTGGCTATCTATGTTTACTTTTACAGGGCGTTGTTGCCAGTCGGGATTCTGCATGACGGTGGAAAGGGCGGCAATGGCTGCGCATAGTTCCATGCGGTTGTTTGTGGTCGCTTGTTCTCCTCCGGAACTTGTGTATTCTTTGCCGTCTGCAAGAACAACACAGCCCCAGCCGCCAGGACCGGGATTTCCGGAGCAAGCGCCATCTGTGTATATTACTATTTCGTTTGGCATAACTTTCTCCTTTATATCTATTGCCGTTTGTCGAATTTTTTTATATCTTTACAGTAAGATTCAATTCATAATGTATCACAAACCGAACATTATGGCTATCAAAATGCCAACAAGGAGAAATAGAAATGGCTAAACAGTTGCTTTTCAATGAAGACGC
>JAZSMM010000062.1:0-7709 GCA_045535895.1 Treponema sp. | reverse complement strand
CATGGCTCCTTCGTAAAGGACTGCCGGATCTACTTCTTCCACATAATTTTTATGTACATAATCAAACACGCTGCCCAAGAGTTCTATATATTGACGGCGCTTTGTGTTGTATGTGGAAGAGTCCTTGTCTTTGTTGATGTCTGTAGGGGCGCTTTGAGAAAAGGCACTTACATTTGGTAAAAATATCAAAAAGAAGACTAAAACTGCAATCAAAACAGCTTCTGTCCAAGACTTTTTATCCTTATTATAATAATGTTTCATAAAATGATTATATCTTAGCAAAAAAGTTTTTACAAGTATACGCAATAAACGTTACCAATATTTTATTGTGCGTATAGTTTTTGATGCTTTTTTCATAAAAAGATGATAGAATGAATTGAACAATTCGCAAAATTAAGGAGATTTTATGCGTATCAAATCGGTTTTTTCACACAGTTTTGAAAAATACGGAAAGGTTTTGAAAGGTTACGATGTTGCAGACCTTTTGAATAAACTTGAAGAAACGACAAAGAAGCCGGACGACTCTGTAATTTACGAGCCGGGAGACTCCGTTCTTGAGTCGTTGCCAATTGCAAAGGAACTTAGCGACAACGCTTACGGCGGAATGCCTGTACAGATTGGGTACTGCAACGGAAACAACACAAAACTGAACTGTCTTGAGTATCATCGTGGGTCTGAGATTAATATTCCTGCGAACGACATTGTTCTGTTGGTTGCACCGCTTCAATCCGTTAAGAATGGAAAGTTGAACACATCCGCCGTGGAGGCTTTTTTTGTACCCAAAGGTCTTGCGGTCTTGGTGTACGAAACAACTTTGCACTATGCACCGTGCAACGCAGTTTCACAAGGGCAGGTTTCAAAAGAAGGTTTTCGTGTGGTGATTGTGCTTCCGAAAGACACGAACACAGCAAAGCCAGAAATAAAAGAAATTGATTTTGAGGACAAACTCCTTTGGGCAAAGAACAAATGGCTTATAGCCCATCCGGACTCAAACGAAGCCAAAGAAGGTGCCTTTGTAGGTCTTTCTGGTGTAAACATTGACATAGCAAAAATAAAAGACAAGTAAAGATTTTGCGCCTATGGTGGGATTGGCGAGTAAGATTTTTTCATGTATACTAAGTCCATGGTTTTATTGGAGGATGTATGATTGATTATCGCCAATCCGGCGTGAATGTGGAAGAAGGTTACCGGGCCGTTGATAAATACAAAGCCCATGCAAAAAGAACAGCTATACCCGGGGTTTTGAGTGGTTTGGGCAGTTTTGCCGGTATGTTTGAAGTTCCCGCCGGCATGAAAAACCCTGTAATGGTCAGCGGAACGGATGGCGTGGGTACAAAACTTGACATAGCCTTTGCGATGAAAAAATACGACACCGTTGGGATTGACTGCGTTGCAATGAGCGTAAACGACATCCTTTGTACCGGTGCAAAGCCCCTTTATTTTCTTGATTACATTGCCTGTGGAAAACTTGATTCTGCGATTGCGGCTGACTTGGTTAAAGGTGTTGCCGACGGTTGCGTTGAAAGTGGTTGTGCATTGCTTGGCGGAGAAACTGCTGAAATGCCGGGCTTTTATGACGAAGGTAAATACGACATTGCAGGTTTTGGTGTTGGTGTTGTGGAACGGGATAAAATTGTAACAGGTGAAAAAATAACGGAAGGAGATGTTCTTGTGGGACTTTCTTCTACAGGAGTGCATTCAAACGGATTTTCACTTGTGCGCCGCTTGATCGAAAACTTTGATGAACCAGCCGCTTTTGCACCGGGAAAAACTATTGGGGAAGTTCTTCTTGAGCCAACTAGAATTTACGCAAAGCCTGTTCTTGAGGTTTTGGACAAATTCCCTATGGATGTTCACGGTATGGTACATATAACAGGCGGTGGTTTTTATGAGAACATTCCCAGAATGTATCCTGCGGTGAATGAATTGCGTGCCGCCAAGGGGGAAAATCCACTTGTTTCGTTGATAAAAAAAGACAGTTGGGATGTTCCTTCCGTTTTTGCGGAACTTGTGCGCCGTGGGGCGGATTCAAGCCGTATGTTCAATACATTCAACATGGGAATAGGTTTTGTAATGGCTGTTGCCTGCGACAAGGCGGACGAAATATGCAACGCTCTTTTGGAATTTGCTGCTTTAGAAAAAGCGGGTATTTGTTCTGGGATGAAGGCATATAAAATTGGAGAGGTCGTCGTGGCACAGGACAAAGCGGAAACCCAAGACAGGCAGGTTCTGTTTGAGTAGCTCTGTTGCCGGCAACAAAAATATTCCTGTGCGTTTGGCGGTTCTTGTTTCCGGGGGCGGAACGAATTTGCAATCTTTGATTGACGAAGAAAAACGGCTTGTTGCAGAAGGTTCATTTTGTCCGTATATGATTGCTGTTGTTGTTTCAAGCTCAAAGAACGCTTTCAGTTTGGAGCGGGCCAATGCTGCTGGTATTCCTGCTGTGGTTGCAAGTCCGTATTCTGTGATGGGGGAGGAACGCGCCAAGACAGCCGGTCGTGACGAAAAGCGACTTGCTGTTTCCGACCGTGTTTTGCAAATTTGCTGTGACTATAAAATAGAGGCGATTGTCTTGGCCGGTTTTCTTACAGTCCTTTCAGGCAACATAGTTCGTGAATATGCAGGCAAAACGATAAACCTGCACCCAGCTTTGCTCCCGAAATTCGGTGGAGTGGGAATGTGGGGACACAACGTGCATGAAGCCGTGCTTGCCGCAGGTGAGAGCGAGTCTGGTTGTACCGTTCATCTTGTGGACGGCGGTTGCGACACTGGTGAAATATTGTTGCAAAAGAAAGTTCCTGTTTTTCCTGACGATACGCCGGAAAGTCTTTATGCAAGAATTGCCCCCGAAGAGCACAAGGCAATAGTGGAAGGGACCAAGCTCCTTTCAAAACGGATACGAAATTTTTAATTTTATTGTTCCATTATTTTTTTTAACCTTGCCATATCTGCTTTCAATGTCTTGTTGCCAGGAAGTTCTTTCAGACCCTGTTCCAAAATCTCATATGCTTGTTGATATTGTCCGTCGTTCGCAAGGCTGGCAAATTGATTGTGGATTGTTACAGCGTAATTGTTTAGGCATTGCTTTTTTAGGTTGGTCAGGTTTCTGCTTGTTCCTATGCTGTCTATTCCTTGTTGTGCTATACTTGCTCCTTGCAAATAATGCCCGTCTTTTGTCACTGCCATGACTTTTTCCTGCCAAAAATATTCTTTTGTGCTTTTAAGAAAATTAGTCGCTTTTGGCAATTTGGCGTAAGGGTGACTGTCCAATTGTGCTAGTTTTTTCAATGCCATATCCGCCGTCAAACCTGAAGTTTCCGTTTCCACAAGGCTTGTGAATATGTTGGTTCGGATTGTTTCGTCCGTATTTGCAGACAACCTGCCTTCCCAAGCGGAAAAAAAATTTTGTGCAGTCTGAAGGTCTTTTTTGTTCAGGCAACGCACAACCGCGTTGTGAACGGTGGCATCGATGTTCTGCTGCCAAAGTTTGGTTGTTCCCCATTTTGAAACGACCATGTCCGCCCATTGCAGTGCTTGTGCATCTTGTCCTTGTTTTTGAAGGTTGTTCACGTAGTTCGTGCATACAATGTCGCCTTCCTGCCTTACAAAAGCTGCGGCAGAAGATTCTTCCCCCTCAACAAAGACGTACCTTGCTATGGCCAAGGGAACGGCTGTTGAATAGTCTTTCTTGTCCATCAGCAGACTGCAAAGATTGCCTCCGACAAGTGAAACAAAAACCTTGTCGCTGACTGATTGTCTGCCTGAGTAAAAACGCTTGGGTACGACAGCATAGTTTGTCCCATTCCCCGAAGACGAAAGTGCCTTTTTGGTTCCGGGATTGAACCCGTACGGGTTGGTCGTCTCCACGTCAATCTTTTTTCCGTCTACATGAATCTGGCAGAAGGCATGGTCGGGTGTCTTTTGACCTGTTACAGGGATTTCTGCCGCTTTTGCCAACGCCATGTAAAGAATACTGGAAGAAACACAGTTGTATTCCCCTTTGGTGAACATGGCTTGAATGGTTGTCTCGTTTTCACGGTAGTTGGTCAAAACTTCATTGTACATCAAGTCAAGGATGGCTTCTGCCCTTTTTATTTCTGGCAAAGTCATGAATTCGTTTGATGTCACATAGTCATGTAATTTTTCAAAGCACTTCATTGACTGTTGCCATTCCGAAGAATTTTCAGGGCAAAGAGAGAACTTTAAAGCCGTAA
Source organism: Treponema sp. (assembly GCA_045535895.1). Classification (GTDB taxonomy): domain Bacteria; phylum Spirochaetota; class Spirochaetia; order Treponematales; family Treponemataceae; genus Treponema_F. The sequence continues at coordinate 3,495 of JAZSMM010000062.1, read as the reverse complement.
AAATTGTTTCTTTTGATGAAAGGGATGAATTTTGGGATTTTGTTTCTACCAAGAACAAAGGATTTATGTCTGGAAAAATTATGGGTTGTGTTGTCTGGGAAAAAATAAAAGAGAATGTCAAAGATAATAATGTTAATCCAAGAATTGCTTTTTTATGTTTTCCCATATGACGATTTAATCGTGGCAATCCACTTTTTCTATGTGGGCACCAAGGCTTTTCAATCGTTCTGTTAAATGTTCGTAGCCCCGCTCCACCTGGTATACGTTACTGATTTTGCTTTCACCATGGGCTGCCATGGCGGCTATAATCATTGCCATTCCGGCACGAACATCGGGTGACACAAGCCTGTCCCCATGCAATGTGCATGCTCCTGTGACGACAGCACGGTGAGGGTCGCACAATGTTATCCTTGCCCCCATGCTTATTAGTTTGTCAACAAAGAACATGCGGGATTCAAACATTTTTTCATGGATAAGAACAGTTCCGTCCACTTGTGTTGCGACCACCGTCATTATACTGGTCAAGTCTGGCGGAAACCCGGGCCACGGCGAGTCGTCTATTTTGGGAATCATTCCACCCAAGTCCGTGTTTACCTGCATTGGTTGCCCCACAGGAACGGTTAGACTGTCGCCTTCTATGTGCCAGCTGATTCCCAATTTGTTGAAAGCAAGTTTTATTGGCCGCATGTCCCGTGGGTTCACGTCTTTTATGGTAATGCTACCTTTTGTTGCCGCCGCAAGTCCAATGAAAGAACCTATTTCCATGTAGTCTGGACCTATTCTGTAACGGCAGCCATGTAGTTCCTGCACGCCGTCTATTTCCAGAATGTTGCTACCTACACCTGAAATTTTCGCACCCATGGAATTCAGCATTTTGCACAAATCCTGGACGTGGGGTTCGCTTGCGGCGTTTGTTATGATAGTATGCCCTTCTGCCAGAACCGCAGCCATGACTGCGTTTTCCGTGGCTGTTACAGAGGCTTCGTCAAGAAAAATGTCCGCACCCATTAGTTTGTTTGCAGTGAAAGTGAACTGCCCGTTTACCGCAACTCTTGCCCCAAGTTCCGTCAGTGCAAGAAAATGGGTGTCCAACCTTCGCCGTCCTATGACGTCGCCGCCGGGCGGTGGAAGCGCAACTTTGCCGCATCTTGCAACCAGAGGACCTGCAAACAAAATGGAAGCCCGTAGTTTTTTTGATAATTCTTGTGGTATGTCCGTGGAGATTACCCCAGAGGCGCATATTTCCCAAGTGTTGTCTGCAATTTTTTTTACAGAAACACCAATTGCTTCTAGTATGGAAAACATCACTCCTGTGTCTTTTATTTCTGGAATGTTTTCCAATATGACCGGTTCTGAAGTTAGTAGCGCTGCGGCAATGCAAGGAAGGGCAGCGTTTTTGTTGCCACTTGCAGTTATAGTTCCTTTTATGGGGAAACCACCTTCTATGTGGTATTCATAAAGCCTGTTCATTGAGAACCCCTGTGACTAAGTTGTTTTATGCTTTAATTATCGGCTTGCAAGTCCACAAGGTTGAGCAAAGTCCCAAGGGCGTATTCCATTTGTTGCAAAGAAGCCCATTCCAATCGTGAGTGAAAGTTGTGACCGCCTGTGAAAATGTTGGGGCAGGGAAATCCCATTTCCGTTAATCTGGAACCGTCTGTGCCACCCCTGATTGGTTTGAAAATCGGCTGTAAACCTGTTTGTTGTACAGCTTTTACAAGGTTTTGTACTACATTGGGATGCAGGTTTATTTTATCTTTCATGTTCAAGTATTGTTGGGTGTGTTTTACGGAAACCATACCGCCCGTGTGCTTTTGCGTGACGGTCTGTGCCAGTTGTTCAACGTAGGACTTGCGTTTTTCCATGTTTTGCACGTCAAAGTCCCGCAGAAAAAGAGTGACAGAAGCACTTTCAATGTGTCCTGTGATTTCCATTGGAGCATAAAAACCCATGTAGCCGTCCGTTGTCTCTGGGGATTGGTTGTGCGGCAAGAAAGAAACAAAGTCACAAGCCATTGTGATGGCGTTCACCATGTCGGGTCTGGCAGTCCCTGTGTGCATGGCTTTTCCTGTAAAAGTGACTTCGCTTTTCCATGCGTTAAAACATTCGACTTCAATTTCACCGGCCTGTCCGCCGTCAAATGTGTAGCCGTGTTTTGCCGTGAACCAGTCCATAGGAACTTTGTCCATGCCGTGTCCTGTTTCTTCATCTGGGGAAAATAATACCTCTACTGTGCCGTGCGGTTTGTCTGACGACAAAATTTTTTCTAGCCCGGTCATTATAATTGCAATTCCCGCCTTGTCGTCTGCGCCCAAAAGGGTTGTTCCGTCTGTACAGATGATTGTTTGGCCCGTAGCTTGGGCAAGGCACAAATCCATGGCAGGGTCAAGAACAAAGTCGTCCGCCAAACGTATGGGCTTGCCGTCGTAGTTTGCAAACACTTGCACCTGCACGTTTTTGCCACTTACTTCTTCCGTTGTGTCCATGTGGGCAAGAAAAGCCACCGCCGGAATATTTTCCATGCCTTTTGTGGCAGGAATCCTTGCGCATACATAAGCGTTTTCTGTTACGGTTACGTCTTTTATGCCAAGTTCCAACAACTCTTGTTCCAGGACATGTGCGAATTCCATTTGCCTTGGTGTGGAAGGAATTATACCTTTTTCTGCCAGGGTGGAGTCGCTGGTGGTCCAAATTTTCACGTAACGCAGGAATCGTTCCAATAGTGTGTTCATAACCAAACTTCAGTATATATTGTGGGCATAAAAAATTCAAACGGTACAAGGGACAACGGAGAATTGTAGCAGAGGAAAACTACAACTTTTCTATTATTGTGTACACTGCCCGTGTTGTGTCCGGGGGAAGGTTTTCCAGCCGCTTGATTAAAGGATAGTATTTGTTGAATAGAAACTTTTTTTCTTCTTTGTCAGAAGTGTCTATGGGAAAAGATGAAGAATGTTTGTAGTCGGATTCAAGAAGGTTTTCCAAAGGAACGTCCAATGCCCTGGATATTCTTAAAGCTATGTCCGCCGCAGGCATTCCGTCACGTTTTAGTCCGTTGGAAATTGTGTGCACGGAAAAAGAAGCCGCCGCCGCCAGTTCCTTGCGAGAAATCCCCTTGTATTCACATTCGTCTTCCACATTATGCCAAAATCCCATGAAAAAATTTATATCACAAATGTAATAAATAATTTTATGAAATATTTTTCTTGTAATATTTAATATTTAGATTATAATAAAATTATTACAATCGTAATAAAAAGGAGTTTGCAAGGATGAAAAACAAGAAAAAAGTGATTTTTCTTATGTTGTTGGCTTTTGCCCTTGTTCCCGCCACGGCAGAAGAAAACCTTGAGTTGAGCCTGTACGGCGTGAACCGCTGGGCGGCAGGGGACATGGCAGAGCACATGCTGTGTACGGCAGGCGGTGGATTTGCCGTGGAATGGAAGCTACCGATTTTGCCGATTCTGGGCGTGAGCGGCAGGGCGGAAGGACAGG
>JAZSMM010000115.1:0-2476 GCA_045535895.1 Treponema sp. | reverse complement strand
CGCACAGAGATTGCCAGGTCCCTTGCCATTGAGCCGAAATTCCTTTTGCTGGATGAACCTTTTGCCGGTATTGATCCCATAGCAGTAAGCGACATAAAGTCCATGGTGCGTCTTCTTGCCCAACGCGGGATAGGAATCCTTATAACGGATCATAATGTGCGAGACACGTTGGAAATAACGGACAGGGCGATAATAATAAGCAATGGTCAAATTGTTGCCCAGGGTGGTAAAGAGGACATTCTTGAATCCCCTGTAGCCCGAAAGATTTATCTTGGTGAAGAATTCAGGATGTAGGCTGTGTTTTGTAGCAGTAGTTCCTTGTTTAATTGACATAACAAAATGTTTTGTTTATCATTCGACTTGTAATTGCAAACGTATGTCGGGAGTCAAAAATGAGCGACGGTTACAAAAAAATAACTATATTGGATTCCACTTTGCGCGACGGGGCGCAGGGAGAAGGAATCAGTTTTTCCGTTCAGGACAAAATACATATTGTCAAGGCTTTGGACGAACTTGGTGTTGCATATATAGAAGCTGGAAATCCTGGTTCAAATCCAAAAGACTTGGAGTTTTTTCAGGAAATAAAGAAAATCCAATTGAACACCGCCAAGGTTGCTGCGTTCGGGGCTACAAGACGCAAGGGAATTTCTTGTTGCGAAGACATGAATTTGCAAAGCCTTCTTTCTGCGGAAACGGAAACTGTTGTTATTTTTGGCAAGTCATGGGACTTTCAGGTTACGGAAATCCTTAGAGCCTCGTTAAAAGAGAATCTTGCCATGATTTCGGAAACGGTGGCATACCTAAAAGAAGCTGGTCGCAACGTGATTTATGATGCAGAACATTTTTTCGACGCATACAAGTCCAATCGTGACTATGCGGTGAAGACTCTTGATGCGGCTGTTTCTGCCGGGGCTTCTGTCCTTTGCCTTTGCGACACAAAAGGCGGTTCTTTGCCGCTTGAAGTTTTGGAGATAACAAACGAGATTGTTTCTCTTTTTGGACATGAGGTTGAAATAGGAATCCATTCGCATAATGACATGGGTCTGGCTGTGGCTACGTCTTTGCTTGCGGTGGAAGGCGGTGCCACCCACGTGCAGGGAACATTGATTGGTTTTGGGGAACGAACTGGAAATGCTAATCTTTCTTCCATAATGGCAAGCCTTGAACTGAAGATGAACTGTAGTTGCCTGCCGAGCGGCAAGTTGGAAGAACTTACGCCTGTTTGCCGGCGTGTGGCAGAAATTGCAAATGTGAATTTGGACACAGGCATGCCATATGTGGGTTCCAACGCCTTTGCCCACAAGGCCGGAATGCATATTGACGCCGTTACAAAAAACCCCACGGCCTACGAGCATGTCCCTCCGGAAAGCGTTGGCAACGGTCGAGTGTTCCTTATGAGCGAGGTCGCAGGCCGTTCCACCATAATCCAAAAAATCAACCGCTTTGATTCTTCTGTGACAAAGGATAGTCCTGTTGTTGGTGAAATAATCAAACAGATGAAAGAGCTTGAACATGCTGGCTACCAATTTGAAGGGGCTGAAGGCAGTTTTGAACTGCTTGTCCGCAAAAATCTTGGCAAGTATAAACCTTTCTTTAAACTACATTACTACAAAACTATTGGCGAAAAACCGCCCTTGGATGAAACATTATGTTCGTTCGCCCAGTTGAAGATAGAAGTGGACGGTCAACTGGAAATTACCGCTGGGGAGGGCGATGGTCCTGTTCACGCATTGGATACGGCATTGCGCAAAGCATTGGAGCGTTTTTATCCTGCTGTGGCACAGATTAGACTGATTGACTATAAAGTGCGTGTGTTGGATTCAAAATCTACCACTGCATCAAAGGTTCGTGTTTTGATTGAAAGTTCTGATGGCATAAATTCATGGACGACAGTCGGGGTTTCCAGTGACATTCTGGAAGCCTCGTGGCTTGCCTTGGTGGATTCGTTTGAGTATAAGCTGATAAAGGACATAGAGCGACAATTCAAGGCCTACCTGTAACGCTTGACTTTAACCATTGCCTTTGTTATTATGTTGAACACCATTTGTTTGGTGCAACGGGCAATAGCGCAGTTGGTTAGCGTACAAGTCTGGGGGACTTGGGGTCCCGGATTCGAGTTCCGGTTGCCCGACTAAAAGCGGCTTTCCTCTTTTGGGAAGTCGCTTTTTTGTGTTCAATGCAGGAATAAAAAGTTTTGCTTGTGTGCAAGTATTGTTATGATAAAAAAATACACTCGACAGTTTTTTCTGGGTGGCACTGTGGAAAACCAAAAATCTTCTCCATTGTAAAACCCTGTAAAATCTTGTATATTCAAAGAAGAACTTAGAAATTTTTATTTTTAATGAGGTAAATATATGGCAGAAGTTAAGGCTTTGGAAAAAAATCCTAATTGGAAGGGACGCCGTGGACCAGTTGTGTTGGTTATTATGGACGGTGTTGGTTATGGAAAATATGAAGAGGGCGATGCGGTTCGTGC
>JAZSMM010000235.1:0-6912 GCA_045535895.1 Treponema sp. | reverse complement strand
GCCGGTGATAATTCTGGCAATAGCCGAAACGGCTATACAACCAAAACTGTCATAACAGATAACAATGACACATTGTATTGTCCTCGTGTTGTCGCTAAAATCACACATGGATTGAACCAAGTACTTCGCCAATGCTTTCCCTAATCACCAAGTCCGCTTGCCCGTCGGCGGTGGTGGCGGATTTGTTTATCAAGACGATGTGACTTCCTCTAAAATAATGAATCAACGACGCAGCCGGGTACACATTCAGCGATGTGCCGCCTATGATTAGTGTGTCCGCCTTGGAAATTGACTCCACAGCACCACGGACAACAGCGTCGTCCAAACCTTCTTCGTAAAGAACAACGTCAGGCTTTACCACACCGCCGCATTTCTTGCATTTAGGGATTCCATCACAACCGGTTTCAGCTGGATCAAAAGCGACAACATGGTCAACTCCGTAAAATTCAGCACAACTCATGCAATAATTGCGCAAAACGCTACCGTGCAGTTCGTACACAATTTTACTTCCGGCCGCTTGGTGCAGCCCGTCTATGTTTTGGGTTACAACTGCCATAAGTTTTCCAGATTGTTCTAATTCCGCAAGTTTAAAATGAGCGGCGTTGGGTTTGGCCCACAACGCTATCATCTTTTCTCTGTAAAAGCGGTAAAACTCCGCCGTGTTTGAGTCAAAAAAACTGCGGCTCAAGATAGTTTCCGGCGGATATGCCCACTTTTGGTTGTAAAGTCCGTCCTGCGAACGGAAGTCCGGAATCCCGCTTTCAGTGGAAACTCCAGCCCCACCAAAAAAAACAATGCGGCGACTTTCATCTATGATTTTTTGCAAAAACTGAATCGACATACCACCAATCATACATCAACATCTGGTGGTTTTCAATGGAACTAAAACAGTCTATTTTCAAATGGTTTAATTTTTCTGCCTTGTTTTTACGCATCGTTTCTGTTACTATAAACGCATGGCAACCACAACAAATATACAAGTTTTATTAAAACATTATGCAACACGTCAAAACAATGCCATGGTGAATGTGCTTGATTTTTGTGAATACATGCGCCGCTACGCACAACACCATGTGGAAGAACAACCAGAACTTGTTTCATACCTTGCGAATTCACAAGAACTGGTAAAGAAAGAGCTGGAAAAACTTGCGGAGTCAAAGCAAATTCTGCTTATATCCCCAAGTCCTGACAAACAAGAAGTGATTGTAATAGGATATTTCATAGACAAATTTGCGGCACGTTACCAAGAGATGAAAACAAATCCGGCAATTCCATATCCTTCCCATACGTATTTGCCAAAGAACACCCCTTCGGAAGTTTACAGAAAAGAAGCCGCAGACACTTTTTTTTCGGACAACCTGGCAAGTCAAGACACAAATTCTAGAGTTCTGTATTGTTTGCAGCTTCCTCGCCAATTACCCACAATTCTTTTTCCTTCCAACACTCCCGTGACATTGTTGTTAGAAATTGCCCTAGCAAAATTGCAGGCAAAATTGAGCAAAGAAGAGTATCACGACTACTTCCTGAAAAAATTAAAAATAGCCAATCCCGGAAAAGAACTTACCGTAAAGAATTTTTTCACCGCAGTGACAAAAAAACCGGAACTCGCAATGAATTCCATAAAGGAATCGGCGGAAACATTCTACCAATGGAACCAGTTGTGCTTTTTTATAAAGCAGGACTTTGAAAAAGTAAAGGACCTAACACAAGAGGACATCGCCCTCTTGCAATCCATATGCGTAATTGAGTATTGTTCCTCTTTCTACAGGAACAAAGCACAGCAGGATTTGCAGCGCAGTACAGCCTTAAAAAACCTTGAGCTTGTACTGAACAAGCCTCCTTATTATTTTACACGAGACGCTATTGACAAATTCACAGATTCCCGCGGAATCCCTTTGATTGGACAGTATTCACAATCAGACTTAGACGATTACCTGCACAACGCAACTACAGAAAGCCCTGACGGAAGACTTCCTTCTCTTTTGACATTCAAAACCTCAAACGGGACAAGGAACTACGTTTCAAAGACAAAAGTCTTGCCTTTGATTGTACGCCTTTGCAGCGACGCCCGTGAAACCGTCAGGGATATTGTAACCAAAGACTGCCACGCCAGTTTGAAGAAATTTGAACCTGTTCCAGATTTCAAGAATCAGGACTTGTTTGAAAAAAAACTAGAAAATATTGTAAAGAACGTTTCCCCCATCTTGCATTCATTGCTGAACACCAATTTTATTCAAGCTGTTTATCTGGAAATGCGTACAACAGGCGAAGCCTCTGCGGAAATGCTTAGTCTGTTTCATGACGGAATGGTTCCACCGTACAGCGAATTGCTGATGATTTCCAAGGATGAAATCCTTACAGATGCCAAGATTCTGCTTCCTGTGTGGTACACAATGCCTATAGTTTCTTGGTTTTTGGCGTTGTTTTTAGGGCCCCCAAAGACAAAGAAAAAAAAGAAGTCCGCCACAGCAAAGCCAACAACTCCAGAAAACGAAGCAAAAACCCTTTCAGAAAATTTGAGTGCTGCGGAAAAACGAGATCCCGCCGTATCAAGAAAAGTGGAATTAAAGACAGCGGCTTTAGAAGCAGAAAAATTCTATGTCCCAGAAAATTCCACGTTGGACAGGGAACTTGCCTCTTACGAGCAGGTCTGGAACAAACTGATAAACAAACAAGCCAGAGAAGATCTTACAGAAGACGTGAACTCTTTGATTCGTGATTACGTCCGAAAGATAATCAAAACACTCAGAGCGACAAGCTTCACCCCTGACAGAATCAGAAATCTTGCGGAAACTTTGGCAAAAACACCTGGGATGCAAAAAATCAAAGACCAAGGCGAATTGTGTATGTACATACAACTTTATATGGTACGCCTGATAAAAAACATGTGATTTTGCGTTAAAAAAAATGCAATTTTTTTTCTCCAAAAAAGCAAAAATTTTGATATTTTAAACGAATAATTATATGTGTGGCCACACAAAACTTATTCGTTAGGAGAAAAAAAATGGATGATTTTAATTCCATAGTGCTTGAAGGTCACGTAGTACGAGATCCAGACAGCAAAACAACCCCAAAAGGTACAAATGTGTGTTCCTTTCCCATTGCGGTCAATCGTGCTTACAGGTCAAGCACTGGAGAAAGGAAAGAGGAAGTTTCTTTTTTTGACGTTGAAACTTGGGGCAACCTTGCAGAGCAATGCGCCACCGGTTGCAACAAAGGCAGAGGCATCAGGGTTGCCGGCAGGTTAAAACAAAATCGCTGGCAAGACAGCGAAGGTAAAACCCAATCACGGATTAAAATCATCGCAGAACATGTTGATTTCAAACCTTTGTTCAACCACAACAAGGGAACCAACAACGACAGCAAGGCTCAGCAAGAAGTACGTGATCTTGTGGAAGCCGCCTTGGCAGAAAGGAACATGCTAGCAGCAAACCCCGTCCCGGAGTTATGCGAGGCAGTGTTCTAAGCAACCCTGACACGACAAAGGACATTGAACGATGACCTTTGCAACGTTAGCGTTTTTTTCCAGTTGGGCGACGGGAACTTGAGGGCTTTCCGTCGCTTTTTCTTCTGCCTTGCCTAGACTCGCTTGAAGTCGTTTTTTTCACCTTAGAAGTTCCCCTTTCATTGGCACTGCGATATTCTTCCATTTTTTCAGGGGAATAAAAACCGTCTTTCCAGTTGAATCGACTTGTCTGGGAAAGAACCTGCCCCTTTGTCATAGCCGAAACTATCTGCTTGAAAGTTTTCTTTTGTACATGAGTCTTGGACAAATCTATAAGATAACGATTGAATCCGGCTGCCTTAAGAAAAGAAACCTTGTCTACAATGGAAAAAGGGTTGTCCGGCATAACAAAAGAACCATCAACCGTTGACAAAGCCTTGAAAACCATTCCTTCCTTGTCATTAAAAAAAGTGAAGTCATAACTTTTAGGCAGCTGAAAGCGCATCCTAAACAAAGCCGGATAGGCAAAAATCGGCACAAGCACCCGACTCCGCTGGTTTTGTTCAAAGGTAGCTTCCAAATTGCGCCTGGAATTTTCAAAGGGCGAAACAAAAGCCCCTATATTTTGATTTTCAAGCCAAGACACAGCCCATCTGTTAAAAGTATACAAATATGGACCGGCAATCACCTTCGCATCTTTCCCCCTAAACATAGAAAGTTGTGCAGGATTGTTCGCTATCCAAGTTTTAAATCCTTCCACAACCAACAAGTCAACAACGTCATTAAGATTGTCTTCTATTTCCGCAGGACAAAATGGGTCAAGAGAAATAATCACCTGTTTTTTTGGAAAAGGAAGAGTTGTTTTCTTTTCCAGCAAATCCTCTTTTGTCTGTGCGTTTAACTCCAGAATCACCCGAACAGGAGATTCGGATTGTATGGTAAACATGTCGGCTATGGTAGAAACCTGCACATAAAGTCCAGCAGGAAAAAAAGAAAGTTCATTCTTTCCAATCGGTGTTAAATCCAATATCGGAAGTTCCTGTGCGCCGGGCTGGCGGCGATAGCGGCTTAAATTGTCAGGCAATACATGGCGATACTTTTTGGACATGGATTTTGTCTGGATAAGGTAAACGGAGTCCCCAATGGAAAAGCCATTAGGAATATCTATCCAACGGTCGCCTTTTTCTTCCGCCACAACACGGACTTTATGGCTTTCCCTTCCTGTGTCATCCTTGCGATGAAGCCTGATTGAATCCCCTTCGTCCGGGTCATAAGTTCCCCCCACAAGGGTTGCCATATGCAGCGGAGAACCGGATTCTGTATTCACTGTTCGCACTCTGCTTAAAGTACCAAGAAAAATTCCCGTTCCTCCAGCTTGATTTGGATTCAACACAGACTCCGCCACATTTTCATTATCCAAAGAAGAGAAGTCATACCAATAGCGAGTTTTTGTTCGGGCAAAATCAGTGGAAAGCATCCTTTTTGCAGTAGCGACAGCCGCTTTTTTGTCTTCTTGCCAATGGTCAAGGACATAACGGTAAGCAGCTGTAACGCTACCCACATACTCCGCACTTTTCATGCGTCCCTCAATTTTGAATGAATCCACACCGACATTCACCAATTCTGGGATTTTATCTATAAGTTGCAAGTCGCAAGGAGAAAAATAATATCCCTGTGCCGTTCCTCCTTCAACTTCCGCAGTGTAAAAGCGACGACAAGCCTGCGTACACATTCCACGGTTGGCGGATTTTCCTCCCAAAAAACTACTGAAAAGACATAGCCCGGACTCACTCACGCACAAAGCACCGTGAACAAACACTTCCAACTCCGCAGAAGTATTTTGTTTTATTTTTTTGATTTCTTCCAGTCCAAGTTCACGGGAAAGCACAACACGTTTTACACCTTCACGACTAAGAAGGTTTACACCACGGACACTTGCAATGTTCATTTGGGTTGACGCATGAACCCGCAGGTCAGGGAAAAATTCCTGAACCATGCGGATTACGCCAAAATCTTGGACGATTATTCCATCAGGTCTTACTGAATCAAGATAGGCAAGAAAACGATAAAGCCGTTCCAGTTCTCTTTCTTCCGCCACGGTATTAACCGTAACAAAAATCTTTTTGCCCAAACGGTGAACAGCTTGAACAGCCGCTTCAAATTGATTCCATGCAAAGTTTGTTGTTCTAAGGCGGGCATTAAACGACTTTAACCCCATATAGACCGCATCTGCTCCTTCGCCGATTGCGGCATCCAATGCTTCTATGTTTCCCGCCGGTGCCAATAATTCTGCCATAACATGAACTATAGCACAAAAGCAAAATCAACGCAAAGTGTCCAGATAAGAGGCAAGCACGGAACTATAGTTGCTAGCGACAAGTTCTTCCACTGTCCTGTACGCCCTTTGCACAGCCTCGGTTTGTGAAATATGAGCTTCCCTTCCGTTTTCCGAATAGGGGACAAGGACTTTTTGAGTTGCCATGTCTATCAACTGGGCAGAAAGCACGAACCTAACATATTCGTATTTTTTATTTCCTTCTATCTCGGTCATTTCTATTTTTGCATCCAGCTTGTATCGTGCATCTTCAATTTTTTCTGTCAACTTAAGGCCAGAGTCGCTAACAACTGTTTTAAAGGCATCGCATATTCTATCAGAGGAATCCCCTTCCACAGAAACAAAAATTTTAACCTTTTCCTGCTCCCTAAAAGCAAGAACGGCAACAGCGGCAGCGCTAACATAATCAGGGGAAACAAGCCTATACATATCCGGGTTTATTCCAGCAAGCATTTCCATATGGTCTTGGTTGACAACAGCCTCTTGCGACGCATTCTTTAAAGCCGCCAGAGCTTCAAAAGTACCGGAATTTTTGTTTGCATAAAGAATTTCGCTTTCTATAACAGCCGTTCTTTCATCTATTTGCTTGCGAAAATACCTTCCAACTTCTTCCCGGTTCAGCTGGGCAAGAACATAAACGGTTCCATCCGGAGCATCCCAAACTTCACGAAAATTCACTCCAGGAATATCTTTCACAGTAGAAGCGGCCTCTACCGTGGCAAAATAATCATAATTTGTGTCATAGCCTTCCTGGTCGTTTCCAACAATGCTTTTTGCGGCATCGCTAGAAGCAACAACATTTTGCCTAATGTTCTTGGCCAGTTGTGCAAGCGCCCCGTTTTCTGCTACCTGTCGGGACTCCCCATAACCTACAGCATTCAAATAATCACGTGAATTATATACTTCGTCAGCAGCAGAAACCCACTGCGGTGCATTTTTTACAACAGAAGACGCCGAAGAGCAACCAAAAACCAAAGCGAACCAAACTATAGTAAATACAAAGAACACAAAACTCCTAGTTATCTTAAACATACCGACTCCACCAAATTAATTTGAGACAAACCGACCGTCATCTGCTGGGTTTCTTGTCCCACAACAGAACCAGAAATATTTTTATAAGTGATTTTCACGG
>JAZSMM010000277.1:0-2613 GCA_045535895.1 Treponema sp. | reverse complement strand
GTTTGGGGAAGGATTCCTGGAGAACAAGACGCAGTATTGGCAGGTTGACAGGCAGAGTGCGACAAGCGGTGAAGTGGAGTTGCTGAGGCAGCGGCAGCAGGAGATGAAGGACAGCATAGGAGAGTTGGAGAAGCTGTCACGGAAGAGGTACGAGGACATGAGTGAGGAGGAGAAGGACAGGTACCGGGAGCTGGGCAACGAGATTGTGAGTGTGAGGGACGGGGAGCTTGGACGGCACATAGGGTTCGCCCCTGTTTTGAGGGAGGAGGCCGACCCGAACGGGAAGAAGCAGGAGGCCGTGGAACAGGCCGGGAGCGGACAGATGGGGTTGATAATGCTGGACTTCCAGTGGAACAGCCTGAGGGCAAGGCAAGGCATGGCGGAGCTTTCTAAGGCCGGGTACGACAAACGGCTGTGGGACGACCGCGACAGCTCGTTCAAGGCCCCCACGCTGCGAGAAGCGATGAACATAGCCATGAGTATAGTGGGGAACGCCACGGGACAGGTGTGGCTGGATTATCTAGACGACGCCTTGTTCGCCACGCTTGACATAGGCGGTGGCTACAAGAGCGCTGCCGAGGTGGGCATGGAGCTTGCGAAGACAGGAATAAGTGCGGTGGCCGGAGCAGGAATAGGGGCAGTTGGCGACAAATTCGGAAACATGGCGAGCAACGCAATGGCAGGGGCAGGAAAGTTTGCAAACGTAGCAGTCCAAGCAGGAATAAGTATGGGGACAAACTACGTAACAAGCGCAGCCAACAACGCGATAAACTCGTTCTACATAGGGCAAGACGGAAAGCTGGCATTTGACACAGACACATTCACGAAGTCGTTGTACAGTGCAGGAACAATATCCAGCATGGTTGGGTCGGGAGTGACAAGCGGATTTAATGCAGGAATAAACACAAAACTGGTGTCAATGGGAGACCAAGGAGCTGCAATACAGAAATTTTATGGAAGTGCGATAAACCTTGGTGTAAGTGCGGCAAGCAAAGCAAGCGAGTATGCAGTATATTCGGCATACGCACTTTCCCAGGGACGCACACTATCAGATGCCTACGATGACATGGGCGGGTTGACATTCAATGTTGCAAGCATAGGCGTATTGACAGACATGTTGGCAAGTAGAGAAGCGAGGAACAACGCAACAGGACAAGCAGGGAATAGTGCAGCAGGACAAGCCAACGCAACAGGACAGGCAGGGGAACTAGTAACAATAACCCGGAGACCAAGAGGCGGTACAGGATTATTAGAAATAAACATAGGCACGAAAGGAATAACAGGGAAGATAGGAACAAACGGCATTGATTTGGCGGGAAGTTTGTACACTCTTGGCAAGAGGATGAAAGACAAGGGCAGCCTGGAAAACTACGCAAAACGAGATGGGACAAGTCAAGAAGAAGCTGCCACAGCCTATTGGAGCTATGTATATGGCGACTGGACGCAGGAGAATACGGCGGCAAGGATAGCAGGGGGGATAGACGAGTTGAATGTAGTGGACAAAATGCAAGAAGGAGCCTTAGCCCAAACCATACAAAACACAAGGGGAACGGGAAGGTTAATAACAATAACATCTACAGGGGATAACCACCTGAATGCAGTACAGTTAGGGCATGAGGCGTACAGGGACGGAATCAAAGGGACGTTATGGGGACAACAGATAGAAACCTATAATGCAGTTGCAGGGCACGCCGGGATGGCAGCGAGGATGACAGGCTACGGAAGGAAGTTCGGAGGGCTTTTGGGAGCGGAGGTGCAAGCGTACAGACAAGGAGATATGGCAGCGTTGATGATTGATTCTGTGAAAAACTATGATTCAAGTGCGGATTATTGGAAGTTGATGGATGACGGTTCTATAGCGTATGATGGTCGAGCCGATTTATATGATGAAAATGACAATTTAATCTATCAAACCAAAAAAAGAGGTTTAGAAGGCAGTTTTATTGAAATTCTATATGGAGAAAATGCGACAACAGAACAAAAAAAGGCAGCTATAGATTTACTTGAAAAGAATTTTTCACATTACGTAAAAGGCGGGGATGCAAGTAATAGGGACAACTGGTATTGGGATACAAAGGAAAATGAAGGGAAATCAATGTCAGTGGATCAATACGAGGAAATATATAAAACAAGAATATTAAAAGACGGTTTTGAAGCAACAATAGAACAACATAATCCTTACAATATTTATCTGAACATGGTAGCCAATGGAACAATGGATTTACGACCGGGAATGGCAGAAAGTGCGACCGCTGCATATTATGCAGGTGACAACAAGTACATTTCTTACGAGGAATTCAAGGCTAATAATTACATAACCGGTGGTATGCCGGAATTTCAAGCAAATGATACTTTTTCTGATAAAGAAGTTGTAACATTAGTTGGAGCTACTGGTAATATATCTTCTTATCCTCATAGAGGGATTGATACAAGTACTTTACCAACCGATTCTTTGCCTTTACTTTTTAACGATGGTTCTTATGTTTCAAATATCGGTGATGAAAAAGATTCGTTTCAAGGATATCATGTTGATGTTACAACAACATTGAGTTATGTATTCAAAGGTAAAAGTTACAAAGATGAAATTCTTTATAGAACATTACATTTATCAGA
>JAZSMM010000213.1:0-5538 GCA_045535895.1 Treponema sp. | reverse complement strand
GCCTCCGACTTCCGCAGGGTTGCGCCGGTTCAACAATGACAAGGAGCTTGGACTTGACTATGCGGAAATGGAACTCAAGGACTTGCGCAATTTTGAAGAAGCCGAGCGTGTGGTCCGCAGGGAAATACTTGACTACCACATAAACGACAAGGACGGGATGTTGCTTTTGGGCGACATATTCCTTGAGTGGGGTGACGAAAAGGATTCTTCTAAATATGAAGAGGCAAGACAAATTTATGCCGAGTTGTTGCAGCTTTACGGTCAGGAAGACATCTATCTTGCAAGAATGATGAGATATTTTATCCGCGTGGACGATTTGCGCAATGTTTTGCAACTTAAAGAGCATTTTTATCCAAGGAAAAAATCTCTTGGTGGTCAAGATTTGGTGGAGTTGAGCGGTTATCTTTTGGATAAATCGTATGGTTCAATTGCGCCTTCTGACGAATATTTGCTACCCTTGATTCAGGATGTAAGAAGCCTGTTGGAACGTGCCGTAAAAGAGGCTCCGGAAATCCCTGAAAGTTATTACAACATGGGATTGTATTTTGTCCGCACCAACAACAACGCAAACGCAAAGGATTGGCTAGAAGCTGCAATCCAAAGTTTTGACTCTGCGGAGCATCGCCCCCGCAAGCGCATCCTGAACCAGATAAACGCCTATCGCCTTGTGGGGGAACTCTACGGTGATGAACATGAGTATATAACAGCTGAAGATTATTTTAGGACGGGGATTGCCTTGTTTCAAGAAGCCCAGTTGGCAGGTCTCAAAGGAGACCACAATGTCGGGCTTTTATACAGTGATTTGGCAGACTTGAACTATTTTATTTCTGGTGATTTGGATGAGGCGTTGGCGAATTACCTTTTGGCTGTGGAAACTCATAATGACACACCGTCCATTCGCTACCGTATCGGCTATATCCAATATGCGAAGAAAAGATATTCAGAGGCGTTGGGTTCTTTCATAAAAACAGTTGACTCCGTTCCTTTGGACACCCATGTTTTGTTGGCTTTGGGCAATGTGCTTTCTATGCGTGGCGACAATTTTGCCGCCCAAGGTTATTACGAAAGGCTCATGCATTTGCTAGACACAGAAAAAAGCCGTCTTGGAATTATGTTCCCCCAGACCAACATTGAGCATGCAGACATGGTTGAAATATATTTGAAGGCTTCTAACAACTTAGGCGTGACCTTGTACAGATTGGCCAGACAAACAGGAAACAGCGCCCTCAATGCCAGTGCCCTTACGAATTTAACAACCTCTGTCAGGGCGTGGGATGCCCTGACCCGTAATCAGGACACCATGGTACGTTTGCCGGGAACAAATCTTGCGGAACGCAATATCTCTTATATGACGCATCCTGTCTCTGATTACGAACCGTCGATATATACGGAAATACCCCGCATGTTGAATGGAGAAATAGTACCTGACTGATTAAGTTGCAGCTATAACCGGGAGGAGAAATTGTATAATGGGCATAGGCCGTTTTGTTATAAGGACGGTATCCAGATTAAAAGGCACTTGAATGATTTGGCAAAGGAAATATTCCGAAAAGCCATCCACATGTGTGCTGCGTTTGTGCCTTTTCTTCTTTCTTATGCCTATCTGCCTGTTATGGTTCTCCTTGGTTTGGTTTTTGTGTTTTATTGTGTGTCTGAGTTTTTGCGTTGTCGTGGAATTAATGTTCCTGTTGTTTCTACAATAACAGCGGCTGCCGCAAGAAAACGGGACGAAAATCGTTTTGTCCTTGGACCTGCGACCCTTGCCGCCGGGGTGTTGATTGCGGCTGCTTTTTTTAAACCTGTTCCTGCTGCTGTTGGTATTTTTGCGTTGGCTTTTGGCGACGGTCTTGCAAGTCTTGTTGGTAAATTCTTTGGGCGAATTGTAATTCCCGGTTCGGCAGGTAAAACTGTGGCAGGAAGTCTTGCCTGTTTTATAGCTATTTTTTGTTCTTCTTTTTTAGTGCTTAAAAACGTCGCAATGGCGTTCGTTGTTGCTCTGGTGGGAATGGCCATAGAGATTTTGCCTCTAAAAGACTTTGACAATTTAGTCATACCGATAATAATTGCCGCAGTATGTCAATTTTGCTTGTGTGTCATGTGAGATTCCACCGCACAAAAAAAAGCCGATTCTATTCTTAGAACCGGCTTTCACGCCCCCTGCTGGGCTTGAACCAGCGACAAACGGATTAACAGTCCGTTGCTCTACCAACTGAGCTAAGGGAGCATTGTTCGCTAACGAACGCATAAAAAATAATATAAAATTAACATAAAAAAGTCAATATGCATGAAAAAAATGTTAGGGCATTGTCAGTTTATGCGGCATTCCACGACTCCGCTTGGCGTAAGCAAATGTGTCATCGGAACGTCATGTTTTTCCACTGGTATTTTTTTTACAACCTGAAAGTCGAAGCAAACCCCAATAATTGCACTTGGCAGGTTGTCTTTCTTGTTGTGGTTCAATACAAAAGTCAAATATCGGTCGTAATAACCTTTCCCGTGTCCCAGCCTGTGTCCCTCGATTGTGAAGGCAAGACCGGGAACAATTACGGCGGCTTTTTTAGGGAATGGATTTGTTTGGACAATCGGCAGATTTGATTTGGGTTCTCTTATTCCGTAGTTTCCGTGTAAAAGTTGTTGTTGGTAGTCAGTGTCGTTTCTTAGGTAGTGGAATTCCATTTTTCCTGTAGACGGGTTCGTCCTGGGAAGGGCGACTTGCTTTCCGTCTTTTTGTGCCGCTTGGATTATCATGTCAACGGATAGTTCTTTGTCCGTGGCCGCATATGCCAACAGAACCTGTGCTTTATGGTAGATTGTAGTGGAAAGAAATAAATCTGCAACCAAGGACATGGCCTTTTCTTTTGGTTCGCTAAAGAGATATTTTTCAAGTTGAATTTTGCTCTTTTCCCTTGTGGAGTTTTTTTGTTGGTTCATGTCTTCCCCTTGGGTTTTGAAACATTATCATAAAAAAACGCAAAAACAACAAGTTTTTTTATAAAGTTCCTAAAGTTTTTTTTTGCCTCACCGATATAAATAATGTACAGTAAAATGAACCAACGACGGAATCGACATCCAGACGGCGTTGGTTAAAGAATATTGTATTGTCTGTTAAAGCTGCCTTTTTTTGCGGGCAGCTTTTTTTTGTCCTGTTGAATTTAGGCACATACTGTTGAAAACAACATTTCCTGCCGATAATATCAATATAAGTCTGCTTTGAAAATTTCAAGAGGAGAAAGGATGAACTCATATAATGTTACGGAACTAAAAGAAAACACTTATTTTACGGCCGACGTGGTGCTGGACAAGACATTCCTTTTGCTCAATCCATCTGTTCCTGTCACGGCAGACTTGATACAGGCGTTGAAGGATTGGGAATTTACACAAGTATATTCCGACGGTTCCATTGGAACAGGCGTAATAAAAGAAGTGTTCACCCCTTCAAGCGTCAATGTTGCAGAGCATTCTTCACAATCATCAATCACAAGGCATACGTCTGGTCATCCGATTAATTTTGAGTCTGAGGCTGTGGACATAAGCGACTTCGGTATAACCCCTTCTTCCCCTGTGAAGGAAGAAGTTAAACAAGCCATATTAAAAGAACCTGTCAAAAAGCCGGAATTTTCCGTTGCGGAAAACGAACAAAATCGTATGTCCGTTGTTCAATCCGTGTACAATGATTATTTGAACTATATAAACAGGGTGTACACACGTTATGCCACTCATAAAGAAATAAACCTGGAAGAAATGTCGTCAAAAGTTAGAGATTTGTGTGTGTTTATAAAGGACAACCGGCGTTATGTGTTGCGCGTGGAACCGGACTTGTCCGCCAACAACCGCAGTTTCCTTGTAAGCCATTCCATGCGTTCCACTGTGTTGGCCATAACAATAGGTTTGCAACTTAGAATGCCGCTTACAAAACTGGTGGAACTTGGCACGGCCTGCATATTGCATGAAATAGGTATGCTCAGGCTGCCTCCGCAACTTTATCTTACAGACAGGATTCTGGCTCCCATGGAAAAGAACCAACTGAATACGCATCCCATTATTTCATATACCATATTGAAAGGTTTTGATGCTCCTCTTAGTGTTTGTCTTGCTGTTCTTGAACACCATGAAAAGGAAAATGGAATGGGTTATCCACGGCGAATAAGCGGTGCGCAGATTTCCATGTATGCCAAAATCATATCGGTTGTGTGTTCCTACGAGGCGATAACCGCCCCCCGTTCCTACAAATCCGCAAGCAGTTCTTTTGAGGCCATGGTGGAACTGCTCAAAAACAGCAACAACCAATACGACGGAACGGTTATGAAAGCCTTGCTCTACAGTTTGTCGTTGTTCCCTATCGGTTCTTACGTGTATCTTTCGGACGAAAGAATAGGGCGGGTCGTTGACGTAAATCCCGTGAACCCAAAGAATCCCATCGTTCAGATTGTAGGGGAGAAAGATGCAAGCGGCGGCCCTTTGATGGTGGAAACAAACGATGCAAATCTTCGTGTTCTTCGTGTGCTGAACAAAAACGAGGTGGAAGACTTGGTCAAAGTGACTGGTTCTGTCTGATTTTCAACTTTTACGAAAAGAAAGAACGTGTTTGTTCCGCGTCTTGCTTGAATTTTTCATCCAGAATCGGCGGGTGGGCTTGAAAGTACAGAATCTGCTGTAACTCTTCTTCTGACCTGACACCCCAAAGCGGAACAGCGTTTTCATATTGGCGGAAAAACCCGTATGCCAGCGGGATGTTTCTTATTACGCCCCCGCACAGCGGTTGCATCGCTATGAAGCCAACATCGTTTTTTTCACATGACTTTACGATTTGCTCGGATTCCTCGGATGTCAGCATGTTGAATGGAAATTGAATCGTTTCGTATAATCCACATTCAATGGCTTCTTGTGCAAGCCGGGTGGAATCCGTGCAAAATCCAATGTGTCTGATTTTGCCGTTTTCTTTTAACGCCGCCAATGTGTTGTAGATTCCGTCCAGCGTGTTTTTTTGTGGTACGAACGGCAGGTTTTCTATTTGGTAGAGATCCACGTAGTCGCATTGCAATGACGCAAGACTTTCTTCAAGTTCCAGCCGTATTTTGCTTGGAGTGTCCGCGGACGTTTTTGTTGCCAAGATTACGTTTTGTCTGATGGACTGGATTGCACAACCCAATCGTTTTTCACTTTCCGGCTTGGAACGGGCGGTATCAAAGAAATTGATTCCGCCCTCGTATGCCTTTGCCACAAGAGCTGCCGCTGCTGTGTCGGATTCTACATGTTGCAAGCCGTATGCCCCAAACGCTGTCCGACTTACAAGCAGGTTTGAACGGCCAAGTGCTATGTATTCCATAACTTAAACGCGCTTGTAGTTTTTTATTTCCTGCCGAATTCTTTCGGCGAGTTGGTTTCTTGGGACACGAACTTGTTCCATGCTGTCACGGAAGCGGATTGTAACGGAACCATCTTCCTTTGTGTCGTGGTCTATTGTCACGCAGAAGGGAGTTCCGACTTCATCCTGCCGTCGGTATCTTTTGCCGATTGTGCCTGTTTCGTCAAAGTCAA
>JAZSMM010000122.1:0-6950 GCA_045535895.1 Treponema sp. | reverse complement strand
AAAACTTGAATATAAGAAAAAAATCAATAAAATTATATCGACAAAAAAAACATGTCGCCATCGCAAAAACACCCACAAACAAGCAACCGAAAAAAACAAACTTTCAAGAAAAAAATAACCTATTTTTCACTTGAATATAGGTTTAATCTAAGTATCAGCATTTATTAGGTACATTTTAGGAGGTTGAAATTATGTACAAAAAAACTGCACTTGTTGTAGTGGCTTGCCTTCTTGCTGCAGTCCTTCTTGTGACCGGCTGTTCAAAAAAAGAAGCAGCTGAAGCAAAGGCTCCCGAAAGCAACAAATTGGTTGTCTGGTCATTCACAGACGAATTGGCACAGATGACCGAGTATTACAAGGGTGACAGACCTGGAGTAGAAATTGATTATTCTTTAACTCCTACAGATCAGTTCCCTAACAAATTGGATCCCGTTCTTGCATCAGGCTCAGGCGCACCTGATGTTTTCGCTCTTGAGGATGCATTCGTACGCAAGTACATCGAATCAGGATTATTGCTCGATCTTACCGATGTTTACAACGAAGTAAAAGACAAGGTCATGTCATATCCAGTTGAAGTTGGATCATACAACGGAAAAGTTTATGGTATGTCTTGGCAGGCAGCACCTGGCGCATATTTCTATCGCCGCAGCCTTGCAAAAAAATACCTTGGAACAGACGATCCTGCGGAAGTACAGAAATATTTCAAAGACTGGAACACATTCGGATCAACAGCTGAAATGTTGAAGACAAAGTCAAACGGCGACTGCTACATCATCTCCGGAACAGGCGACTTGTTCAAGCCTTTCTCTGCCGCACGTAAAGATCCTTGGGTTGTCAATGGAAAATTGGTAATCGATCCTAAATTGATTGAATACATGGAAATGTCAAAAACATTCCGTGACAAGGGATATGAAGGACGCATTGGACAGTGGTCAGAAGGTTGGTTTGCAGGAATGAAGGGAGACCTTCGCGATGAGCAGGGAAATTCAAAAGAAGTATTTGGATATCTTCTTCCTACATGGGGTCTGCACTACACATTGAAGCCAAACGCACCTAACACATCCGGAGACTGGGGAATGATTGAAGGTCCAGTTAGCTGGAGATGGGGTGGAACTTGGGTTGGAGCTTACAAAGACACAAAAGTTCCTAACTTGGCAAAAGACTTCATCAAATACGTTGCAACAGACGACAGCTTCCTTGAAAGATGGGCAAAAGATACAGGTGACGTTGTTTCCAACATCAATGTTGTCAACAAGATTAAAGACACCTATTCAGATCCTTACTTGAATGGTCAGAACCACTACGTAGTATTTGCTGAATTGGCAAAAAATGTTGATGGTAAATTGACACAGGGAACAGATCAGGTTATCGACTCCATGTTCAGTGAAGCAACAGCAGCTTATGTATTAGGTGAAAAATCCTTGGACAAAGCTCTGGAAGATTTCAAAGCACAGGTTTCTGCTGAGCTCGGTCTGTAATTAAAGGCTTTCATTGGGTTGTCGCAAGGCAACCCAATTTGTTTAGAACAAAAACACCCTGTTACAATATAAATGTAAAAAAAGTTGTGACAGGGTGT
This sequence comes from Treponema sp., assembly GCA_045535895.1. Classification (GTDB taxonomy): domain Bacteria; phylum Spirochaetota; class Spirochaetia; order Treponematales; family Treponemataceae; genus Treponema_F. Next base: position 5,374 of record JAZSMM010000122.1, on the reverse strand, counting down.
TTTTTTTAACCTAACAAAATTCATACCCTTGCATTGGTATCTTACAATTCCTTAAACAATAGAATTCAATGGTAAATCCAATGTATTAATGTCAACTGCTAGAAGGAGGAAGACGGGATGGGAATGAAAAAAACAACCATTGAAACGAGGGTCAACAGAACTGGCTACTTCTTTGTTATACCCTTTGTTATCGTTTATGCGTTTTTTAATCTGTGGCCAACAATATATTCGGTCATATTGAGTTTTGGTGACTTAAAAGGTTTAAAATCTGATTTCGACATTATTGGTTTTGCCAATTACAAAAGGCTTGTGACTGATAGATTTTTCTGGGGTTCCGTGGGGAACACCTTTATCATGTGGGGAATGAACTTTATTCCACAGCTTGGAATAGCACTTCTTTTTGCGATTTGGTTTACAGATGTCACTTTGAGAATAAAGTGCAAAGGTTTGTTCAGGGCGGTTTTCTATATGCCCAATCTGTTGACCGCTGCATCAATCGCTATCCTATATCGCAGCTTGTTTGGATATCCAACAGGTCCTGTAAACCAGTTTTTGACCAACGTCCTCAACGTATGGGATGAAGTAGAGAAAGACGGACAAATCGTAAAGGAAGCCTTCAACTTTTTCCGCAGCCCATGGGCATCAAGAGGTATCGTAGCGTTCATCCAATGGTGGATGTGGTGCGGACACACACTCATCATGTTGATGGCTGGTATTACATCTATTTCTCCTTCCTTGTATGAGTCTTCCGTTGTAGATGGAGCGACGATGAGGCAGCAAACATTTTACATCACGCTTCCACTGCTTCGTCCTATGATGCTTTATATCCTTGTAACATCGTTGATTGGTGGTATGCAGTTGTTTGAAATTCCGTTCCTTCTTACGGGAATGCATGGAGAGCCTGACTTCAAGATTAGAACTATGTCATTGTATCTCTACAACATTGCTTTCCAGGGTAGAAATGACTACTCTTATGCGGCGGCAATTGCTATCGGTATATTCATAATAACCATCACTTTGTCCGCAGTCATCAACTACTTGATGAAAGAAGACAGATTCAAGAAAAAGGGAGGACAGAAATGACATACAAGGCTGCTTCTACCACAAAACGAGTAATTATATACATCCTTATGATTTTCTTTGCATTGCTTGCCATTGTTCCTGTATACCTCATGTTGATTAATGCAACACGTACAAATGCCCAAATCAACGAGGGTATTTCGCTTATTCCAGGAAACAACACCATGAACAACTGGCGGAATTTGACAAACCGTAGTTTCCAAATTTGGCAGGGCTTCTACAATTCAGCGGTAATCGCAATTTTTTCCACAATCTTGAACGTTTATTTTTCTGCGTTGACGGCATATGGAATACATGTTTATAGGTTCAAAGGAAGGAATTTCTTGTGGGGATTGATTTTGATTGTCATAATGCTTCCGGGTACTTTGTCCTTTATAGGATTCTACCAGTTTATGGCAAAAATCAAACTTACAAACAGCTTTATTCCGTTGATTATACCCAGTATAGCTGCTGCAGGAACCGTCTTGTTCTTGAAGCAATACATGGAATCAATTCTTTCCGCAGAACTTATTGACGCAGGCCGAATTGACGGGGCTGGAGAATTCAGAATTTTCAACACAATAATGCTGCCTATTTTCTTGCCCGCAATAGCCACTCAGTGTATCTTTTCTTTCGTAGGTTCATGGAACAACTTTATGACGCCTTTCGTATTGTTGTCCGACCAAAAGAAATACACACTGCCAATGTTGGTTCAGACTTTGCGTGGAGATATTTACCGAACAGAATACGGTTCAATTTACCTTGGTGTTGCCGTATCACTGGTTCCTATTCTCATTTTCTATGCAGTTATGTCTAAGTACATCATCGCCGGTATCACGATGGGTTCTGTAAAAGAATAATAATATTGACAAAAAAAACTGCCCGTACATGGGCAGTTTTTTTTTATACTTTTGCAAAAACAAAAATAGACTTTATTGTCTGATTAAATAATTTCAAAATCTTATTTTTCTTCCTGTTCCATCATACATTTCATCACGCAGATGTCTAACTTGGTCGTCTTTCAGATAATCGTCAAAATTCATCATCCTGTCTATGATGCCTTTCGGGGTTATCTCCACAACACGGTTTGCGATGGAAGAAATAAATTCATGGTCATGGCTATTGAACAATACAACGCCGGGGAAATTTATAAGTGCCTCATTCAAACTTGTTATTGCTTCCAAATCCAAATGATTGGTTGGCTCATCAAGTATCAAAACATTAGCTCCGCTCAGCATAAGTTTAGAAAGCATGCAACGTACTTTCTCTCCACCAGAAAGAACTTTGACTGGTTTAAGGGAATCATCGCCACTAAAAAGCATTCTTCCCAAAAAACCACGGACATAAGAGTCGTCTTGTTCCGGGGAATATTGCTTAAGCCATTCCGTGATATTCGCATCAGTGGAAAAATACGCAGCATTATCCAAACCCATATAAGCATGGCTTATTGTCTGTCCCCAGTAAAAATCTCCTGAATCTGATTTCAAGTTGCCTGTGATAATATCAAAAAAAGCAGACTTAGATTTGTGTTCAACACCAACGAACGCAATTTTGTCATTACGATTTACTGTCAAGGAAAAATCTGATAGAAGTTGAATCCCTTCCGACATATAGTTCAATTTTTCAACACGAAGGACGTTGTTCCCTATTTCCCTATCCGGCTTGAAATTGACATAGGGGAATTTACGGCTAGTCACAGGCAACTCTTCCAAAGCCAACTTGTCATAAATTTTCTTTCTACTAGTCGCCTGACGACTCTTGGCAGCATTTGAAGCAAACCGCAAAATGAATTCACGCAAATCCTTCATCTTTTCTTCACGTTTTTTTGCTTGATCCTTTGCTTGGCGTTGCATGATTTGGCTCATTTGATACCAAAAATCATAGTTCCCGCTGAACAAACTTATTTTTCCATAGTCAATGTCACAAATATAAGTACAGACAGAATTGAGGAAATGGCGATCATGGCTCACAACAATGACGGTATTTGGAAAGTCAATCAAAAAATCTTCCAACCAATTGATAGACTCAAGATCAAGACCGTTCGTGGGTTCGTCCAGCAAAAGAATATCCGGTTCACCAAAAATTGCTTGCGCAAGAAGAACACGGACTTTTTTGCCTTCATCAAGTTCGTTCATCATGCGATCATGATAATCTTCTTCCAATCCAAGCCCAGAAAGCATCTGCTCTATTTGGTTTTCAGCTTCCCATCCACCAAGTTCGCTAAATTCCCCTTCAAGTTCACTTGCACGAATCCCATCTTCCTCTGAAAAATCTTCCTTGTTGTAAATTTGCTCACGCTCTTTATAACACTGGTACAACTTTGGATAGCCCATCATAACGGTATCTTTGACGGAATATTCATCATATGCAAAGTGATCCTGTTTCAAAACCGCCATACGTTCGCCAGGGGAAACAACAATCTGACCCGAGTCATGTTCTAATTCTCCAGAAAGAACCTTGAGGAAAGTTGACTTGCCTGCACCATTAGCCCCGATTATTCCATAACAATTTCCATGTGTAAACTTTAAATTCACATCCTTGAAAAGAGGTCTGTCACCAAATTTCAAACTAACATCACTAACCGTAATCATTGACAATAATTCCTTTATTTAGATTTACCTTTATCATCTTTTTTTGAAAAAATTTTTTTCACAAAACTTAACAGTCCTTTTTTTTCTGCGGGTTTTGAAGGCGAAGAACTTGAAATCGTTTTTTTAGCCGTATTTTGTTGTTGTTCGCCACCATATTTTTCTTTGTATACCTTCATACGTTCCTCAAAGGACATTGAAGAAAGTTCCATGGTGGAATACCGCTCGGTTTTGGCATTTGCTTTTTTTACTCCGTAATCCTTAGCACTCGTTTTGCTGATTTGCGTATGTTTTTTCCCATCATATTTTTTCTTGCTGCAACCTTTTGAATTTGCCTTGTGCTTTTCTTTGGTACGGATGTTACCGGATTCCTTTAATGAGTGTCTACCTCCTGCCCGATTGCGGCCGGTACCATCGAAAGATTCATCTTCTAAATAACTACCCGTTTTGATGTAAATATTTGCACTTTTGTCTTGTACGAACATATCCTCAAAAGCAACCACTGAAGGTATGGAACCTCCCAAATATCTTTCAATCGCTGGCAAATTATATACGTCCTGTTCGCTGCAAAAGGTGTATGCCTTTCCAGATTTCCCCGCCCTAGCAGTACGTCCAATGCGGTGCACATAATTTTCAGCCTCGTTTGGAAGGTCATAATTCACCACCATGGACAAATCGCTTATGTCGATGCCTCGGGCCGCAACGTCGGTAGCCACAAGGCACTTGAGAGAACCTTTTTTGAAAGAATCCAAAACTTGCAACCGTTTGAACTGAGGCAAGTCTCCTATTATAAATTCGCTTTTTATTCCGTTCAATTGAAGTCGCTTTGCGACAACTTCGCAAGTGCGTTTCCTGTTGCAGAAGATTATTGCACTTTCCGAATCACTAGAATTCAGTATACCCAAAAGTAATTTCATTTTTGAGTCGCTGGAAACATGAACAAGTTGTTGGTCGATTTCATCTACCGTTATATTCTCGGATTCTATTGTTATTTCCTTGGCTTCAACGGTATATTCCCATGCAAGGTTTTTTACATAAGTGTTCAACGTGGCGCTGAAAAGCATTGTCTGCCTGCTAGCAGAATTCGGAAGAACTTTTATCAATTTTCTCAGGTCAGGATAAAAGCCCATGTCAAACATTCTGTCGGCTTCATCAATCACAAGGAATCCAACCTTGCTCAAATCCATTGAACCGGATTCCTGCAAATCAATCACGCGTCCCGGCGTTCCAACTATAATTTCCACACCCTTTTCAAGCAATTCATTTTGGCGCGAATATCCAACCCCACCATAAAAACTAGCAGCCCTGAAATCCGTACCGGAAAGCAGAACCCGGGCTTCTTGTTCAACCTGAACGGCAAGTTCCCTTGTAGGGACCATAACCAACGCTTTCTTTCCGAAAGCATCCTGTCTCGTGAGCATTTCTTGGATTATTGCCACCAAAAACGCCGCGGTTTTTCCTGTTCCGGTTTGGGACTGGACATATAAATCTGCACCCTCAAGCGCAGTTTTTAAGACTTGTTCCTGCACAGGAGTACAGGTTGAATACCCTGCTTTCATTATTCCTTTTTGCAGTTTTTCATTCAACTTAAATTCTATAAAATCCATATCTTCTCTTTTCTTCAATTAATTTAAAAATAAACTACGTTTCTAAATATATAACTTTTTTTAAAATATGTACAGGGATGAAAAAACAACAGGCCTCCCGCAGAAGGAATACATTCGTGT
>JAZSMM010000132.1:0-3186 GCA_045535895.1 Treponema sp. | reverse complement strand
AATATTGCTAGTATTTTTTTCAATTTTCTCCATATTTTTCCCGCAAATAACTGCTGAACAAAAAGATTTGTCGGCTTTTTCCTTTACACTTTTAGCAACACAACGAACATCATCCAAAGTTGTCTTCAACAATATTTCAATACGTTTCTCTCTGTGTTCGTTTGTCAAACCGTACAGATGACGCAAAAAACCAGTTGAACCCCTTCCCATCGGGGAACGAGGCTGAACCCCTTTGCTATAACAACCTGTTATGATTTTTTCTAAATCATCTTTGCTCATTTCATATTCTGTTGCAGAACAAAGCGCAGACAGAAAAACCTCTAACGAACGAAGAGGTTTTGGATCCCTGTAAGTTGAAAACAAAAAAAGTCCTTCGCCGCCGTCGTTCCATGCATGCGCGCCATATGCCCCGCCAATCGTACGTATTTGTTCCCACAAAACAGAATTTGTAAGCCAATGCGCCAACACTTTTTCGTACACGGACTCATCCGTATCACAAGCACTGGAACAAAAAGCGGCCGCGGCAAAACCAACTTGTGTTCCGGTGTAAACAATTTCGTTTGAAGAATCTTTTTTAAAACCATATTCAGAAAATTTATTGGAGACTTCGACAATCAAATCAACGAAGGGCTCTTTTTTCTCAGCAGCCTTATTTCGGTTTTTCGGTGGACACAACTTGCATTTCTCCGCAAGCCACGCAGCACCTTCCAGCGCGGCAGTCATAGACGAAGAATCGGCTGTGACATGAATAACAGCACCTGCGCAAAGCAAAGTTTTGAGAATACGTTCAAATTCACAAGGAAGTGTGTCAATGTTTTTAACATTGTCGTCAATAAAAAGAACCTGGGTCAAGCCGTTCCATATTTCGTCCACCGCTTTTGAACGAGTGAATCCATATGAACAACGGCTAGAAGCATAATCATTTCCCATTGGAACAACAGAAGATTTGAAATCGTTTCTTAATTCAAAAAACAAATCACGGATATGTTTCAAGTCGGAAAAATCAGGTTGCATCACACAATCAGCAAGAAGACCCATGGCATCTGGTATCTGACCCTTTAGCATTTTCATTTTGAAGAAAATCCAATCCCTTCCCAGTGCAAAGTCGTTACGGCACAATTCCAAAGCGTCTTTGGCATTGCACTGCATTGAAGATGTGAACAACGTTGCACCAAATCCCCCGGTATTCAAGGCTGTCCTTGCAGAACAAGCAGACCAATCCATACCACCAAAGCCGGTATTTGTCACAACACTGCAAAACAAAGGAAGCAACAGATAATCTGTAGGCAAAAGAACATCAACAGGAAAACCCAATGTAAAATAAACAATGCCATTGGTCGCTTCTTCGCTTATGAAAAGCGGAACTCCATCGCCGACGACAGTTCTTTCCACATGAATCCTGTCCACCGACACAACAAGTTCAGATGGTGAAATGTGAGGAATCAAAGAAACTTTGCTTTTGGCATCCGGTTTTTGTTGAAAAAGTGCAAGGCTTTTGTTTGCTTGGCGGATTTTATCCAAAGAAATTTTAGATAAAAGCTTATGCGCCAAAATTTGCTCTTGCTCAATCCGCTTGGACAAATATTCCTCGTCGGGATAGACCGAAACCAAAGAACGATGCTTGTTCTCCAAAAGAAGGCGTCGCAAAAGAGATTGAACATAACAAGGAATATCGGCAATACGACGTTGCACTTCTTTAAAAACCTCACCATAACAAAGTGTGCAACAAGGATTTTTCCCATACAACCAACCCCGCAAGCAGTGGCGCATCAAGACAATGGAATACGGTCCGTAAGAACGCCGAACTTCTCGTTGGGAAAAATCAACAGAAAGAAGAGCAGCATTCACATCGTCTTGAGAAACCCCTTGTTCACACAATTTTTCCAACACAGAAAGCACAAGAGACTCTATTTTATGGCTGTCCCCTCTTTTTACACCTCTCAAACCGGTCGTCATCAATATCCAATGCATTTCCCCGTCTATACCGCAGTTTGGAGCGACATCTTCACCCAGGCCAGAAGAAAGCAGTGCATTCACCAACGGGGAACCGTCATGCCCCATAAGAATTTCCGCAGCAAGCACAGATTCCATATATTGCACAGGGTCGCTGGAATCGCCCAAAAACCATGTCATTGTCACTGTACAGCCCTTCTCTCCATTGTCTGTTGCAGGGCCTGGTCTTTCCATGACCACAGGCGCAGCAAAAGCTGCAGGGGAATTTATCTCAGTTTCAGCAACATAATTTGCCAAAGGCAAAAAAGACGAATCGGACTCAAACCTATCCAAAAAATGCGATTGGATAAAATCCAGCTGCTCTTCAGTTGGTATATTTCCATACAAAAAAACCTTGCAGTTTGAAGGCGAATAATACTTTCTATGGAAATCCTTGAACTGCTTGTATGTCAGCCCAGGTATTTCCAACGGATCTCCACCGGAATCCAAATCATATATAGTATTCGGCAGGACACTCCGTACAGCCCAGTCTCCCGCAACATTTTCAAAACTGGAATAATTTCCCTTCATCTCATTGTAGACCACACCTTGAATGGAAATATTCCCAGATTCATCTATTTCCAAGCGATGCCCCTCTTGTGCAAAAGTCCATTTTTTTAACAGGGGAAAGAAAACAGCATCCCCATATACCGCCATCAAGTTAAAATAATCCTTCTGTGAAACGGAGGAAGCAGGATAAACAGTCTTGTCAGAAAAAGTCATGGCATTTAAAAATGTCTTCACGCTTTGATTGGCAAGCCTTATGAACACATCTTTTACAGGGAAAGACTTGGAACCACACAAAACCGAATGTTCAATGATGTGTGCAACCCCGCTGGAATCCTTTGGAGGTGTCGCAAAAGAAAAGGCGAACAGATTCTCTTCATCCTTGTTGAGCATATGAAAAACTTCCAGAAAAGTAGCACGATGTCGCAACCAAATTCCTTTAGAAGAATAATCATCAAGGTTAACGACATCAAGTACGTCAAAACCCTTGTACCTGCCACCTTTTTTCAACTTTGATTCAATTTTGTCCATGAAATATATATACGGCAAGAATAAAAATTTTTCAATCCTGCCTTGAAAAATATCACCGTAAACCTTTTATGGACAAACATTTGTACCTGTGGTATAGTCTTCTGGAAATCAATGACTTTGACAAAAAAGTAGTGGATGTAACCGAACGGTGCATTA
>JAZSMM010000191.1:0-7598 GCA_045535895.1 Treponema sp. | reverse complement strand
TTGTTTTCAAAATCAGAATTAGAGCCGTTCTATCAGCTTTTTTCGTCGGATTTTTCACAAGAACTGAAAACCATTTACGTCAAGTCGTTTATGATTATCGCGGATTGCCCTATAAAAGCGTTCTTGCTCATCATCAACTCGGATTTTGACAAAATTACGGTGGATTCAGCAATACCTAATCTGGCAGAATACGTAGCTTCGGACATGACAAACATAGCGGAATATTATATAGACGAACAAAACCCAGAGCCACAACGCATTGAAGGCGGCAAGGCTTTTTTTGTTGATTTTTCAAAAGCCATTGAAAAAATCGCCGAGCGAATTGACTATGAAGCACAAAGTATTCTTCTGCCTGTTGTAACTGCGGAAATATACAACCGCATTTCAAAAATTGTTCCGAATGGCGATTTTTGTTCGTACGTTCCTGAGAATCACATGAGAATCGTTTTTTACAACGCAAAAAACCTTGACGCTGATTTATTGCAATTTCAGTTACAAAAACTTCTTGCACCAATACTGAATGACACTGCAGCTGAAGTAACAGTTGGTTTAGAAACATAAAACATGGCGGAAATCCAATTTACAGCGGCAAAAAATGGGCTTAAAACTTGCTGCGTTGGTGGAACTCATCTTCATTCTTCCTACGATCCGACAAAAGAAGCCGAAAGGTTTGTTTCAAACATAAACACGGACTTCACCCCGTTTGCAATTATCGTTACAGAACCTGCCCTATCCTATTGCGTAAAACCGTTAAGGGAAAAATTTCCAAACACCAAAGTTGGGGCTGTAAGGTTTTCTACAAAGTTCAAATTCTGCGACAATCTTTGGGATTTCGTCTTGTATCCGGAACAAATAGATTCGCTGCTCACAAAATATGGAGAAGACGCCATACTTTCAACCATTTTTGTTTCATGGACACCGACTCAAAAAGCCTTTGCAGCGGAACATGAAAAGGCTTGGAAAGCAATCAGAAGAATAACTAAAACAGCACAAGACATACTGGCCACACGCTCTTTTTTTGCGGACCGTTGGATAAAAAATTCCATCCGGTTTTGCATAAACGCTGAAAACAATTTCATAATAGAAAAAGGGAATATTCCCGTTTTGATTGTCGCGTCGGGACCTTCCTTAAAGCAATCCCTACCGTATATAAAAGAATTCCGCGAAAATTTTTTCTTAATCGCACTTTCGTCCGCATGCGTACCATTGGAATACGCAAAAATAACACCGGATTTATGCATATCGACAGACGGAAGTTTTTGGGCAAAAAAACATATAGCTAGATGCAAAGTTCCTTTGGCGGTTTCCGCTGAAAGCGCGATTCCAAACCATCTTTTTTCCACTTTGCCGACAATTCCTTTACGGTATGGCGAAAGCCCTGAATCGGATTTGTTGGATTTATGCAGCTTTAAATGCATGCAAGGGAAAAGAAACGGGACGGTAAGCGGAACGGCAGCTGAACTTGCATTTTCCATAACAAGCAACTCTGTCTATGCCTGCGGACTGGACCTTGCAACTTGCAATGGATTCCAACATATTCAGCCAAATCAATTGGAAGAAGCAAACAGAATGCTTGACAACCGCCTCCAAACAAAAGAATCAAGGCTCTACCCTGCTTCCTTGAACAATGAGTCCGTAAAAATATACCGGCAATGGTTTTCCACCCAGAACGGCAAATTTTCGAACCGTTTTTTTCGGTTGACAACAAAAGATTTTCCATACAAACCTTTGGGAAACATAAAAACAATGGACTGGGACGAAATTGACCTGAATGAAAAGCATGGCGAAAAACCTCGTGTTGTACAAGTTCCAATCCTTGAAAAAAAACAAAGAATCCAAAGAATAAAAAAATTTATAGAGGAAATTGAATCAACCTCAATGCCTGATACATGGGTATCTGCGTTTTTTCCCGCTGATTATGTAATGCAAAAGCGAGCGACCAAGAACAGGGATGAAACAAAAGCAGAATTGGAAAAAAAATCACTTGTAAAATTGAACCAAATAAAAAAATACATAAGATTTTTGGAGCACAACTTATGACTTGTTCCTATTCTAGTGTGGTTCAAGCAAAAGACAAAAGTTTTGTCCCCGTTTTCAACAACGGACAAAGCATGTTTTCCAGATATTCCCCGCAAAAAGATGCCGAAATATTTGCAAACAACCCAAAAGATGACCAAAACCAGTTCTTCTTGGTATGTGGGATTGGCAATGGAATCCATATAATAGCATTGAGAAAACGTTTTCCAAACTCAACGATAATGGCCGTGGAAGCAGACTATGAGAATGTTTGTTTTTTGGAAAAACATTTTAGAATAACCGAATTGGCAAAAAAATATTCTTTTACAATATGCACACCAGAAGAAATCCACAAGGAAATAATACAATCATATATTCCTGTATTGCACGGGGACTTTTCGCTTTTGCCACAAAGAGCTTGGGCGGACAACCATAAAGAATACATGGGAAACATAATCAATGTGGTAAAAAAAACCGTAGAAGTGCTTTCCGCCGATTTAGCGACTCAGGCACATTTTGGGAAAATATGGCATAGAAACATTTTGCAAAACCTGTTTTTAGCGTCCATAATCTCAAAAAAAGAAAGTGTGAAACCCTGTCCAGACCAACAGGCTTTTGTAGCGGCGGCAGGACCGTCTTTGGATTATTCCATTCCTTTGCTGAAAGATAAAAAATTCAGAGCAGACAAGTATATAATCGCAACGGACACAGCACTTCCATCTTTGTTGAAAAATAAAATAATTCCTGAAATCGTTGTTTCAATAGACGGGCAAGTTGCTTCACGCCTGCATTTTTTGGAGGGACTTACAGGACAGACCGCTGTAGTTGTAGATGCGACCGCCCTGCCTGCGGTAACAAGAAAAGCTGTAAAATCAGGATGTCCCGTGTATCTGGTACGTGACAAACATCCTTTGACCACCCTTGCGGCAAAATTTTTCTACGAAAAGAAAGGGCTTGTGTTGCCATTGCTGTCTTCAGGCAGCGGTACTGTGACAATAAAAGCGTTCGACCTTGCACTGAACATGGGGTTCACTACAGTTCACTTGGCAGGAGCGGATTTCGCTTATATAGAAGGCAAGCCGTACGCAAAGGGAACATATTTTGACGACTCTTTTTCCATGGACTCCACCAGGCTAAAACCGACGGAGCATGATTATGTTTCTTTGTTTTACAGACACCCCCTTGAGCCAAACCCTGAAGGGAACCCTTCGACAAAGAACCTCAATTCATATAGAACCTCCTTTGAGAATTTTCTTCAGGAAAACTCCACAACAGAAACAAAAAACTCTTTCCCTTTCAGAACATATTCTGTAAAAAACCAAAAGCATTCACGAGTGGCACACTTTGCCATAAGCCAAAACGATTTTTCAAGTTTCATGGAATGGTACATAGAACTTCTAAAAACAGCAAATCCGGAAGTCTTCCCCAGCGTATTGCCTTTGGGAGCTTGGAATGTGAAGAAAAACAACCAAGAAACGGATATTTTTTCTTTGCTTAAACTTGCATACTCTCAAACTGTAATGTATAATAAACCATTATGGAAAATAAAGGTATAAGGATTTTATCAATTTGTCTTGCCCTGTTGTTTTCGGCGGCGGTTGTTTTTTTTGTCACAGGAATCACAATTGAATACAAAAATTCCCCTTCAAAAACACAAGGCACTTTGACAAAATTCATTGCCGACACATCAATTGCCGCAGAATACTACCTTCCAGGAACAAGAGAATTTTCAGATGTAATGAGAGCGAGAATCGCATCCAATCAAAGCATTGCGGTTGTGTCCATAAAGCAATCGGGAACAACTGTTTTTGCATATCCTGTTTCATCGCCATATATCTGTGCAGACAGCAACGGCGAACCACTAGTTTCATCATCATCCGCACTTGTAAACATCAAGACAAAGACCACAAATCTTGCAGGCAAGCCAAGTATTATCACAGTCGCAATATATACGTTGCAACCAACAGTAGTATATTCATATACACGAATAGCTTTTCTCATCGTTTTAGGTGGAACATTGATTGCAGGCATAGCATTGCTTTACCTTTATATGATGGAGCCTTCCCCTAAAACAGATACGGCAGATTTCGACTCTCCTTTTGAAGACTTCACTGGAGACTATATAGAAGAACAAGAAAATTTTTCTTTTCCACAGGGTGAACCTGTTGAAGACGACGGCAATGACGACTTAAAACCTTACAAAGAAATCCCCAAAGAAGTGGAAGAAATTCAACAGGCAGAACCACTTGTTGACGAACAAAATGAAATTGACAAGGAAACTCCACCAATCGCCGAACAAGACAACGACACGCAAGCGCAAGAAAAAGCAACACCAGCGGAAGATTCAGAGCCAACAGGTCTGTTTTCCCCTGTTACGGGATTTGGCTGGGAATCCTATCTTGAAAACCGCTTGGACTCAGAACTCGTTCGTTCCGCTTCAACAGAAGAAGACATCGCTCTTTTGATTGTACGAATACAAAATCTGGACAGAACGTCGGAAGTCGCTCACAAACTATATGACATATTGCTTGACTTCTTCAAATTCAGAGATTCTATTTTCGAGTACAAAAAAGATGGTTTTTCATGCATCCTGCACAGTTCCGGCGTGGATAATGCCATAACCATTGCGGAACAATTATATGCAAAAATCACAAAAACATTGGAAGAAAATGGTTTGACGAATGAAACCGGAATAGGCATTTCCACCCGTTCTTTTCGCCTGATACCAGGGAAAAGGCTGTTTATAGAAGCGGAGCAAGCTCTTGAGCATGCATTCGATGACAACGAAACAGCCATAGTCGCTTTCAAAGTGGACCCGTCAAAATACCGCCAATATATCTCTGAAAACTGCACCGACTAGCACTTACATGACGTCTTCCGCCATGTCGGTGTTTTCGGTTTCAGTTTCTTCAGTTTTATCAGGCAAGCCGTCATCGGGCGTTTTGTCCTGTTCTTCGTCAGTTTTTGTTGCGTTTTCCAGTTGCTTTTCAAACTCAGAAATTTTTTCCGTGGCATCTGGAAAATTCGTTGAGAATAAGGAAAGTTCATCATACGCTTTGTCGAATTGTTCCAGGGCAATAAATAATGAAATGCAATTTTCTGCAATGTTTTGATCCTGCGGATTCTTATCGGAAAGTTCTTTATATATATCAACTGCTTCCTCTAGTTTCCCTTGCTGCGACATAATATACGCCAAGGACAATGCCAAGTTTGTGTTTTCACTGTCCTGCAAAAGTAAATCCGAATATATTTCCTGCGCAACGTCCCATTCTTTTGCCATGGCGGCGCAATAGCCTTTCTTATAATAAGATTGCTGGCGAATGGAATTGTCTCTCATGGCAAAGTCATAACATTCCATTGCCTTCTTGTAGTTTTTTTGCTCAAGGTAGCCTTCCGCAAGGTTGTAATATTCTGCCGCAAGGTTCTCTAATATTTTTCGTTCTTCTCCGGGTATTCGTAAACCAGTGGAAGAACAGGAATAAAGAAACACCGAAAAAAACACAAAAAAGATCACCAAAAAGCCGATTACAGCCGACTTTTTCTTTGCAGCGGTCATCTTGCCCCCAGAACAATCTGTTCAATCCTTCGCAGTTGGGAACGGTAAAGTCCTGTTATGTTGGAACCATAATCCGCAATCAACTGGATTATATTGCGTGGAGTTTCCTCTGTGTCGCGACCATTCAGGCGGTCTCCGGCATCACCCAGTCCAGGCATGATATATGCGCTAGAATTAAGGACAGGATCCATCCACAATGTATAGACAGAACAATTCTCCAACGCACGGACAACACGGATACCACCTTTAAGTGCAGTAATTACATTGAAAAACTTAATAGACTTTGGTTTTACCCCGTGTTCCTGAAGATACTTGACAACAGTCACAAGAGAACCGCCCGTTGCGTTCATTGGATCGGCAAAAATTAAATCTTTTCCATCTAAATCTTCCAAGTTAAAAAACGAATTCTTCAAATCAAGAATATACTCCATATCGTTTTCTTTTTTAGAGTCATTACGATTGATTTTAAACAACGCAAAAGGTGTTACATATCCATGGGATGAATATTCTTCTATCTCCTTGGACATAATCATGGAAGGCAAAAGTGCACCCCTCAACATCACGCACATGACGGTGTTTTCTATCTTGTAATCAATGTCCGGTATCTTATGTACAGAATAATTCTGGACAGGGACGGTGACTGGAGTCTTGACAACAAGATAATTTTTGTTGTCCGAATGGTTGCCTGTATAAGCCATGCGAAAGAGCATCTCATACGCACGTTGGCTATAATATACAAATTCTTGGTGATCCGTGCGAATATCACGCAACTTAGCGATTACACGAGAGGCTTCCGCATGGCTTTCTTCTTCCGTACAAAAAGAAAAAACTTTCAATGCGGGGATTTCGGCACAAATCGTCTGCATAAGATGCCCCATTTCATTGAACACATCTATGACTTTTTTTTCCTCCATGGCAAGAGAGGACGAAAAACCTCCACTGGACAAAACCTTAAAAGAAGCCAACGCCTTTTCATAAAGCCCATCCATCTGAGCAAGATAAGACATATCCTGCTCTGTTAAATATCCATCAAGGGATTCCGCTTTTAAAATAATCTTAGATTCCATATCATTCCTCCGCATAATTGTTGAATATTCTTGATATAAATTTCCCCAGAGAATCTGGACAGATATACAAACCATGGATTCTAATAGAAGAATCGCTTTTCTGGTCCACAACAAATGGCAAATTCAATGTCCTGGAAGCAATCCTAAGGGCAGCCACAGCAGCACGAACTACCCTTGAATCAGACAATGTCAAAGTAGCATCCAATTGGTATACAACATCTTTGGATTTTTTTTCTTCATAAAGACAGCCCCAAGCGTCTGAAAATGGAAATTCCAGTTTAAGATTTGCGATTTTGAAGGACGGCAGCAATGCCGAAAGATTCGTTATATAAAAACTTACCGTGTCTGGATTTTCTCTCTCAATACATTGAAAGAACAATCCTGCTTTTGTTTCCGACGGTTTTGCCTCATAGTCAGCGTAAGAAGAAAGCATGGGGAAAACAGATTTACCAGCAACAGCTACAGACGAAGACGGAAAAGCAAGCTGTAAATCAGATTTCTTGTGTTCATAATATTTCCCTGTAACGGGGATGTCCTTTGACTTAACTTTCGACCAACCGTTCTTTTTCGTAAGGACAAAACCCAAGGCAAAATTAGGGAAAGAACCATCCGCACAAACACAAAAATCATCGGAAAGCATAGAAAAATAAACAGTCCCCAACCGCTTGACTATTCGTTCCACATTTTTTCGTGGCATTTCAGAGTAAGCAGAATGCACCAAAGCAAAAGCCAACTCCTTGTTTTCCTCCACCGGAAAACGTAAATACACAAGGTCGTCATGTGGCAAAAGCGAAAACAAGAAATCGTCCGTTTGCACCGCAGGTCTTGTTGCACATCCTAAAAGCATAGACACAGCGAAAACAAAGACAAACGGACAAATACAATTTTTAAGCCTTTTCAACAACGGCATTCCAGACAGCCTCTCCTGCTTCAATGCTGGAAGTCGGAGGCCAAGCGGT
>JAZSMM010000118.1:0-3326 GCA_045535895.1 Treponema sp. | reverse complement strand
AAAAGCAAAGGTCATCTGCGTAAGATCGTTGGTTCCAAAACTGAAGAAATCCGCATACTCGGCGAGTTTTCCCGCACGCAATGCGGCGCGTGGAACTTCTATCATTGATCCTATGTGGATGTTTTCAGCCGCTTTTTTGGCACTTCCAAAGACTTTTTCAATGACAGCTTCTGCGCGGCCGCGTAAAATCGCAAGTTCCTTTTCGTCGCAAACAATCGGAATCATTATCTCAGGTTTGACATCGATGCCCCGCTTGATACAATCGGCGGCAGCACGGGCAATGGCTTCTACCTGCATGTCATAGATTTCAGGATATGTAATGCCCAAACGGCAACCACGATGACCAAGCATGGGGTTCATTTCGTGCAAACGATCCAATTTTATCGCAAGTTTCTCCTGGTCAATCTGCATGAAGTCCGCAAGTTCGTCTTTTTCCGCACGTGTATGTGGGATAAACTCATGTAAAGGAGGATCCAGCAAACGGATTGTGACGGGACGACCATTCATTGCCTCAAGAATTCCTGTAAAATCTTTTTGCTGCAAAGGCAATATGTTTGCAAGAGCCGTACGCCTTTGTTCGGCGGAATCGGACACAATCATGGCACGGAAGTGAATCAACTTGTCCCTGTCAAAGAACATATGCTCTGTCCTACAAAGACCAATGCCTTTCGCCCCAAATTCAAAAGCCTGAACAGCATCTTGAGGTTGGTCTGCATTTGCACGGACAGTAAAACCCTTGAGTTTTCCACGGACAGAACCATCACAAACATCATCGCACCAACCCAAGAACGTATTCAAATCCTGGGAAATTTCTGATGAAGTAAGAGGCAACTCCCCTGCATAAACACAACCAGTAGAACCATCTATAGTGATACTGTCGCCTTCTTTAAAGGTACGTCCTCCAATGGAAACTTTTTTGCCCATGACGTTGACTTCCTGCGCGCCGCAAACACATGGAGTTCCCATTCCACGGGCGACAACAGCAGCATGGCTTGTCATGCCTCCGGTAGAAGTAAGGATTCCTTCAGAAACGGCCATTCCTGTGATGTCCTCGGGGCTGGTTTCCTTGCGAACAAGAACAACCTTTTTACCTTCTTTAACCCACTTTTCCGCATCTTCGGCAGTGTAAACAATCTGTCCGCAAGCGGCTCCAGGAGAAGCGTTCAACCCCTTTGTAAGAAGTTCCGCTGTTTTCAATGCGACAGGATCAATCATTGGATGAAGCAACTGGTCAATATGCGAGGCAGAAACACGCATTACAGCTTCTTCTTTTGTAATCAACTTTTCACCAACCATGTCTACGGCGCATTTCACCGCAGCCTGCCCTGTTCGTTTCCCGCTACGGGTTTGAAGTATATAAAGAGTTCCTTGCTGCACTGTGAATTCCATATCCTGCATATCACGATAATGTTGCTCAAGCCGTTGTCGGATTCCAATCAATTGGTTGTAGACCGTTGGATTTTCATCTTCCAGTTTACTGATTTTTTCTGGGGTACGAATACCTGCGACGACATCCTCTCCTTGTGCGTTCATAAGATACTCACCGTAAAATTTGTTTTCCCCGGTGGAAGGATTACGACTGAAGCACACTCCCGTTCCGCTGTCCATTCCGAAATTACCGAACACCATGGACTGCACATTTACAGCAGTTCCGGCCAAACCCTTTATATTGTTCATAGCCCGGTACTTTATGGCACGTTCATTCATCCATGACCCAAAAACAGCATCGATTGCTCCCCAAAGTTGCTCCAGAGGATCTTGGGGAAAATCCTTCCCTATCGCTTCTTTATATATTTTTTTGTATACACCAACAAGTTCTTCCAAATCCTGTGCAGTTAAATCGGTATCCAGAGTAATTCCACGCTTGGCTTTGATTTCCGATATTGCATCTTCAAATCTGTCGGCAGGAACACCCATAGCAACATCGCCAAACATTTGAATGAACCGCCGGTATGCGTCCCACGCAAACCTTGGATTCCCTGTTTTTGCCGCAAGCCCAACAGCGGCTTTGTCATTCATGCCAAGGTTAAGAATAGTATCCATCATACCAGGCATGGAAATAGCCGCACCGGAACGAACAGAAACAAGAAGAGGATCGTCTGCATCCCCAAGTTTTTTACCCATCAACTTTTCCAGAGCAGCAAGGTTTGCGGCAACTTCATCTTTTAATCCTCTTGGGTATGACTTACCGTTCTCATAAAACAGACGGCATACTTCTGTGGAAATAGTGAACCCCGGAGGAACCGGAATCCCCAAACTTGTCATCTCCGCAAGGTTAGCACCTTTTCCACCAAGCTCGTTTTTCATCGAAGCATCACCATCGGCCTTCCCGTCACCGAAGAAATACACCATCTTGTCTTTTCCCATAAAACAAAACTCCTAAAATAATTCAGATATATTGCATTATTGTACCTTGAAGAATTCCAACTGTCAATGTTATAATCCCAAGAATATGAAGACATTCATGCGTTTTTTTTGCCTTTCCATTTTTATTTGTCTGTTTCTGTTTTCTTGTTCCACCGTAACACAGGTTCAAGAAACGACTCCCGTACAAGAAGAACCCATGGAACATCCGGAAATTGAAGAACCCACGGAACCCATGGAACCTGTGGCACAGCCAGCTATTGAAGAACCCAAGAGAATTACGTTGACGTTTGGCGGGGATATAATGGCTCATACACCTAATTTCAGCATGACGGATTACAGTCTCATTTACAAAGACATTGAACAAATAATCCAAAATGATGATTTGACTTTTGCCAACTTGGAAACTCCAGTTCATTCTGGAAGAGAATACGAAAGCTATCCTACCTTCAACGTAAAGCCGCCATATGTCCAAGCTGCAATAGACGCAGGGTTTGACGTATTTTCCCTTGCAAACAACCACACAAATGACCAAGGTCTGGAAGGAATGCGAAAAACCAGGGATTATTTCAAGGAAAAAACATCAGATGGAGTTTATGCGGCAGGAATAAAAGATGACGGAGTCACAGGCCTAACATTTCAGCTTGTGGAAAAAAATGGATGGAAAATCCTCTTTGCGGCAATCACAGAGCTTTTGAACAGCCATACCGACGTTGAGATGATAGATTATGTCGCCCCGAATGCACAACGCAGGGAACTTTTATACCAGGAGCTTAAAAAATTGCGGCAAGACAATCCCTGCGACATATTCGTTCTTTCTGTACATACCTGCGAAGATGAATATGTCCATGAAATAACACAGCTAAGAAGAAACCTTTACAGAAGTTTTATTAAAAGTGGAGTCGACATCGTTTGGGCAAATCATCCACACCTAGCGAAAGAATGGGAGATTTTCACAAAAG
>JAZSMM010000322.1:0-3194 GCA_045535895.1 Treponema sp. | reverse complement strand
TTTTTGTGTTTTTCTGTTGTTAGTTCCGTGTCACGGTAAAGTTCCGTTTCTTGTTGTTCTACCAATAAATCCGCGTTTTCAACAGCCTGCCCCAACTGTGCGATGTATTGTTTGACTGCCTTTGTCTTTTGCTGGGTGATTTCTCCTTCTCTGAGTTCTCTGACAAGGTTTTCCAGCGTTTTGCGGCTTTCCACCAGAAATTTGCGGGCCTCACGGTTGTCTTGTTGGGCAAGTTCAAGTTTTTGTTGCCTGAGTGCAAGTTCCTTCAAATCTACTTCACGCCTTTTTTCACGGATGTAGTGCTGTTCTTTTAAAAGCTGTTGTTTGAGTTGGTCTGCTTCTTCGTGTTTTGCGTTCAGTCCTCGAATCATCGCAGAAATGTCGGCTTGGTCGCCGGCGATGTAAGACTGGGCTTTGTCCGCCACGTCTAGTGGAAGTCCGTTGCGCCGTGCTATGTCCAAGGCACGACTTTCTCCGGGAATACCGGCACGAATTCTGTAGGTGGGTTTGAGTGTGCCTTCATCGAATTCTGCACAGGCATTCATGCAACTTGGATGGGTGTAGCCAAAGTTCTTTAGTACGCCGTGGTGGGTCGTGACAAGGACAATACAGCCTTTTTCTATCAAGGAGTCCAAAACGGCCATGGCGATTGCTCCGCCTTCCTGCGGGTCTGTTCCACTTCCTAGTTCGTCCAAAAGTACAAGGCTTTCTTTGTCTGCATTCCGCAGCATGTCGGAAATGTTTTTCATGTGGCCTGAAAAAGTTGAGAGGCTTTGGTCTAAGGACTGTTCGTCCCCTATGTCGGCGAAAACACTGGAACAAACCGGAAGCCTTGTTCCTTCTGCCGCAGGAACTGGAAAACCGCTTTGGTTTAGCAATGTAAACAACGCCAAGGTTTTCAACGTCACGGTCTTTCCACCGGTGTTTGGCCCTGTGACGATTATCACACGGCAGCCTTCTGGGAACACCACGTCTATGGGCACCGCTTTTGTACCAAGCAAAGGATGTCTTCCTTGAACAAGGGCGGGAGGCTGCCCTGGATTGCATTGTGCGGCGTAGATTCCTTTTGTTTCTATGCCCCAACGAGCACAGGCAAATGCACTGTCCAACTGAATCAAAGTGTTGGCGGCTGCTGTTATTTCGTTACGAAAGGGTGCAATCTGCTGTGTGGTTTCTTTCAATATGCGCCGAATTTCCGCTGCAAGACGGAATTCCTCTTGGACAAGTTGGTTGTTCTTGTGGACTGCTTCGTCCGGTTCTATGTAAACTGTCTGGCCTGTTTGCGAGACTTCATGTATTATTCCACGGATTTTGTTCTTGCTACCGACTTTTACAGCCAACACCTGGCGGTTTGCCCTTAAAGCCGGAACATCGGATTGCAAGGAGTCTTTTAAGGACGCATTGGCGGCGTAACTTTTCATTATTCCGTCTATCTCTCGCCTTAGTTTTGCAATTTGCGTTCGAATTTCACGTAGCTGCGGCAAGTCTTTCAACTGCCCGTTTTTGTCCACCACCTTGGAAACATATGCCGCCGGCTGGCTTAAATCCGGGATGCTACAGACCATTTGCTCCAAGCGGGGCAGGGGAAGTGCTTTTGCTGCGGAAACTATTGCTTGTGTTGTGTTGTCCGCCACTTTGAAAAAACAACCCAAATTCGCCAAGTCCTCTAGTTCCAGTGTAGAACCCGATACGGCGAGAATTTCCGTCAAAGGAATGATTGGCTCCCATGCGGAAAGGGGATTTTTTCTTGCCGAGTTAATGAAAGTCGCCCACTGTTCCGCCTGTTCTTTTAAGGATTCTATCTGGTTGGAATCGGTCAAAGGCATTCTCTTTGAAAGGAATTCCTTTCCTTCTTGGCTAAAGCAAAAGCCGCAGACGACATTTATGATTCTGAAATAATCGATTTGTTCAAGCGTTTTTTGGTCGAATTCCATGTTAGTCTTCCCAACTTGAATTTTTTATTTCATCGCAAATTCGTTGCCAGCTTTCAAAACGCTCTTCGCTTATTACTCCTGCGTATACGGCTTCTTGTATTTTGCACCCTACTTCCATGTTGTGCGTGCATGACATGCCGAAGGAGCATTTGCCCACAAGGTCTTTCATTTCACGAAAATAGAGAGCCAAATCGCCGCTGGCTATGTTGTTCAACACGAACCTGCGGACTCCAGGCGTGTCTATTACAGATGCCATTGCATTTAGCCTGCCGCCCATCAAGGATTCGTTCAATCGTATGTGCAACAGAACCCCTTTTGTGGTTGTGTGGGTTCCCCTGCCGTATTTTTGGGAAAGACTCCCTGTCTTTAGTACGCAAGTTGAATCCAGTACATTTATCAAACTGGATTTTCCCACTCCAGATTGCCCGACGAGCGCGCAGAGTTTGCCTTCCATAAAGGATGCAAGGTCACAAATTCCTTCGCCAGTTTTTGCGGAAACCCGCAAAACCGTGTACCCGATTTTTTCCCAGTCGGTGAGCCTGAATTCCACATCTGGGTCGTCGCACAAGTCGTACTTGTTGCAGATGATTACAGGTTCTATCCCGGACTCTTCTGCTTGTGCCAACGCCCTGTCAACAAATCTGGGTCTGAAAGGGGGTTCATCTGGGGTGGTCACAATAAGCAGGTTGTCCAAATTCGCAGCCAAAAGTTGCGGAGCGCGACCTTTTACATTCCACCGCACAAATTTATTGCGGCGAGGTACAAGCGAAGTGATTTGCCCTGCCAATTCGTCAAGTTCATTTGGTACAAGTTCCACTATGTCGCCGGGTGCAAGGGGATTGTAAAATCCATGCGACTCTTTGAGTTTTTTCCCTTTGATTGAACATTGTCTGGTTCTTCCGTCGTCACATTCCACTGTGAACAAGTTGTTGCTTCCGCTTAGAACTTTTCCTTGCATACGAAACTTAGTATAGCAGAATGTTTTATATACGTCAAAACGTGGTCCCTGTCAGTAATTGGCTTCCGTGCCAATTACTGACGGCGAGTTTTTGCCTTGCAAAAACATCGCTCACATAAAAGTGGCCGACCTCCATGTCGGCGGCGGGAAATGTCGCCATTCAATCTGTCTATGCCCCGTGGAAGACCGACCGCCGTGCGATAAAAACAGAGAAGCCGCACATGAAACGGAGTTATTGGAACGAGCGGGGAAGGCAAGTGGGACGCAGGAAAAAACAGAGGAGGGCGCCCTTTAGGGAGAAG
>JAZSMM010000048.1:0-1747 GCA_045535895.1 Treponema sp. | reverse complement strand
TAGGGACGTTTATATAAAAAAAGTCTAACATAAGGATTTTTCTCGTTGTCGTTTTTGGATAAAAACTGGTAAAAATCTATTGCCAAAGGGATTTCCGGGATGTCACGGTCATACAACCTGTAGCAGGTAACATCGCTTCTTTTAGCCCATTTTTTTAAATGCCGCTGGCGTTTTGCTATCCTGTTTGCCAACAACTGCGCATGGTAGGCGTTTTTTTGGAATGAATCTGTCTCTGTCATTCTTTAACTGGCTTTGGACGGGCTGAATCCATCATCATGCAGAGCATGGCATAACCCGATGTCAAATCCTCCCGTTGGCACATCACGTCCTCTGGAAGTTTGAGTTTGACATTGGTGAAATTCCATATGGCTTTTATACCAGAGGAAACAATTATATCAGCTGTTTCCTGTGCATATTGGGAAGGAACAGTCAAGACAGCTATGGACGCACCAAGATTTTTGACATGGACAGGCATTGTCTCCATGGAAAAAATTGTAACTCCATGTATTTTTTCACCAATTTTTGTTTTGTTGTTGTCAAAGGCGGCCACAAAATTCAACCCGTGATATTGAAATTCTTGGTATCCTGTCAAAGCTGTGGCAAGATTTCCAGAACCAACAATGATTGCATTTTTGGGCGTGTCCCAACTTAAAAAATGTTCTATGGCGGCAATCAGCGGAACCACAGGATAACCACGCTTTGGTTTCCCAATTATACCAGTTATAGCCAAGTCCTTGCGAACCTGAATGGGTTCAAGGTTTAGGTCCTGAGCAATCACCGTACCAGATATGAATTCATAACCTTCATCTCTGGCCTGTTTTATAATATGCAAATAGGACGGTAGACGACGTATGGATGGTGTTGCCGGTATTTTTTGCTTTGTCATGGGTTCAGTATAAAATAAATGTGAAGGTTTGTGAAGTTGGTTTGCTTAACGAAAAAAATGACAACATGTCTTGGCTTAGGCGGTCTTTTAGGATATACTTGCACTATGTTTTCTTCCAGCCAACAGTCCATTGCAGAATCTTTCAAGGAAAAGACTTTCACTGTAACAGAATTGACCTCCGTCATAAAGGATATGCTGGAAGGAACTTTTCCCCACATTATCCTGGAAGGAGAGATTTCCAACTATCGGCCGTCTAGCACTGGACATCTTTATTTTACGCTCAAAGATGAAACCGCATCCATTTCCGCCGTAATGTTTAAAGGAAAATCCAAAACACTGAAATTTACCCCCTGCGACGGAACTTTTGTTCGTGCAAGGGGTGCAATTTCGCTTTACATGCCCAAAGGCACATACCAAATCATGATTGACACCATGGAACTTGCAGGCGAAGGCAACATACTCCAAATGCTAGAAGAAAGAAAACGGCGGTTTGCCTCGGAGGGTCTTTTCGACCAGAGCAAAAAAAAATCCTTGCCGTTTTTTCCGACAACGATTGGTGTGGTTACAAGCCCTACCGGGGCTGCATTGCGTGACATTCTGCAAATAACAAGAAGAAGGAACCCAAAGATTTCTGTGACCATTTTGCCGTGTGCCGTCCAAGGCAGCGAAGCCGCGAAGTCCATAGCATACATGGTCAACGTGGCAAACATCTACAACCTGGCGGATGTGCTCATCGTAGGACGTGGCGGTGGGTCTTTGGAAGACCTTTTGCCGTTCAGCGAGGAATGTGTCGTGCGAGCCATTGCGGACTCAAAGATACCTGTCATTTCCGCGGTGGGACATGAAATCGACTGGGCATTG
>JAZSMM010000069.1:0-1514 GCA_045535895.1 Treponema sp. | reverse complement strand
CTTTTGTTCCAAAATCCCACAATACAACTTTCTTGCTTTTTTCGGCCTGCACGAACTCATCCAATCCGTTTGCTTTGTTGGACATAACGGCAGAAGCACTTCCCGTTACACTCAAAATCGGTTTATCCGTATGAAAGGATTCAAGCTCTTCCAAAAGCCGTATTCGCCCCGCATGGGCAACAAAGCCTGGATTTTGTACTATGTCGTGCATTATAGCATGAAGCTCAACAGCAGCCTGTGCGTCTTTTTCTGCATTTCCGCTGAAAGAAACAATCCGTGCATTCATAACCCCGTGCTCACGAATAACTTTTGCAAGAGCTCGTGTGTCCACGTCATACACCCCGATAATTCCATGTTGCTTTAGATATTCGTCTATTGTCCCCTCGCACCTAAAATTGGAAGGATGCTCGCACCATTGCCTGACTACATAACCAACAGCATGGGGTCTGTCGCTTTCTGCGTCCTCCGGGATTATCCCGTAGTTTCCAATCAGAGGGAATGTCTGCAATATGATTTGTCCGTAAAAACTGGGGTCTGTAAGGGCTTCAAGATAGCCTGTCATTCCAGTGGTAAAAACAACCTCACCGGTTACACAACCAGTGGCACCAAAACTCTTTCCTTCAAAGACCTGCCCGTTGGCAAGCACGATATATGCTTTAGCTTTCATACTGAAACTAAATTATAGCGAATTGCATAAAAATAATTAAGTAGTTTGTTCTATAATGTTGGAAATTATTATTTAATTTGCCACATCTCCTTTATAAGCTGCCGCAAGGTTTGTAAGCCACCGTTCTTTTTTTAGCCATATGGCACAAATCGTTATTTTAACAAAATCGCTTATTTTTATGACGGCATACATTGCCACAGGTCCAAGTCCCGTTAAATATGTCAACAAGAACATACCCGGTACAACCAGCAAAGAATTTGTGGAAAGGTCAACTATAGCCCCCATTGTAGCGTCTCCTCCTGTTCGGGCAACAGCAAACTGAGCGTTAATCAAAGCCCACACAGGCATATAAAGAGCGTTGACCAAAACCAAACCACGTGTCACTGCCCTAGCCGCATCGCTTAGATTTCCGAATATCAAAGGAATTAAAAAAGTTGTAAGGCAACCAAGAACTGCCATAAATGTGCCAAAAATTGTAGAACCGCTCAAAAGCCAATTTTTTTGTGCTTTTGCCTCTTGCAACCTGTCCGAACCCAATGTTCCACCCATTATAACGCCAGTAACGGTGGCTATTCCTGTAAAACACACAAAAAACAAGTTGGCTATGGCAAACCCTGCCGACATACCAGAAACCACTTCCGCACCGCCACGGCTGTTGTAAAGCGCCGTCGTGATTGTCTCTGAAAGAACCCATGACATTTCCGAAACCAACACCAAGGCAGACTTTCGTAAAATCGTTACGAAAAGTGAAAATTTTACCTTTAATATTTGTAAAAACTTTGAAAAGAACGGCGGCTTTGTCACAGTAATATACACTATAAAAACGGTCATTTCTACCACACGGGCA
>JAZSMM010000040.1:0-5495 GCA_045535895.1 Treponema sp. | reverse complement strand
GGCGTTGTGCTTTGTGGTATCTTAAAACCGACAATGTCCTGCTTTATTTTTGTTTCAAGTTCTTTTGGTGATGACGCTTTTAGGTTTTTCAAGTAAGTGTCTATAATTTCTTTATTTTTTTGCGATTTTTCTATCATGTTCTGTCGGCATAACGCCAAGTGTTTATAAAAATCAGTATGAATGTCTTTTTCGCTTATTGATGATAAAAATTCTTTTGTAATGTTGTTCCTTGAATAAATAATCTGCTTTGCATCATTTACTCTTTGCAACAGTATTTTGCATAAAAGATTTCTTCTTTCTGCATCAACTTTGCTGTTTTTTAGTAATATTTCTTTGTAATATGTGTCAATATTTTTTAGTTTGTCAAAATCAATGTTTAAGTTCAAAACTTCTGTCGCAAATTTTCTTAATTGCGCTTTTTGTGTTTTAGAAAAAGTTTTTGATGGAACATTTTCCATTAAGGCGGAACTTCTTTGCAAATCTGAAGTTGGATATTCAAAGAACATGGAATTTCCAGTGTCAAAAAGAGGGGCGGAACCTTTCCATTCCAACGTTTCTGCATTCCTTATGAATCCAAAATTGCCAAAATGCCTGTCTGTGTTTCCCATGACATAATCCAAAAAAATCATTTGTGCTAAATGTTTTTTTATTTCTTCCATATTCGGCATTTTAAAAAATTCACAGCAGTCAATAAGATGGTCATAAGACGAAGTGTTTTTATTCTTTTCAAGTGCATATTGTATAAATCCTGCTGGAATATATTCTGTGTTTTCATCTATAAAGCATTCACAAGAAGAATATATTATTGGATTTAAATCTCCTTTTGAGATGAAACTATATTTTACATGATTGAATTTTAGTCTTCTGCAAATTTCAGTGGCAAGCATTTCATTGAATGGTTGTTCATAATAAGGCGGTTTTCCATATTTTAATAAAATTCGTTTTCCTCTATTGACAACCCATCTTTTATCTTGTTCGCCATTAGAAAATAGGTCCGGTGTATTTGAACCAATTTTATCTGTGGACTTGTTTTTTTTTCCACTTATATATTTTCCGATATCTTCGTTAAAAGTGTTATTAAAATAATTTCCTTTTTCCCATGACATTGGAGAATCCTGTGGCTTTATCCAGTATTGGTCGCTTAAACAAAAACCGCAAGAATCACTTATAATTTTAGTTAATTCTGTTCTTGGGATAGATAAATTATGTCTGTTTTTCGGTATAAGTCTACTTTCCCACCAAAATTGCAAAGCATTGATATTGTTTTTATTTTTAAGTTGTTCAAATCCAATAGGTAAATGTTCTTTGCTGTGAATTTTTATAATTTTTCCAAATGTATTTGTTGCTGATGAATAATCTACAGTTAAAACTTTTGTATTTTTATGAAACAATTCATATAACATATACAATTCCTACAGTAACTTTTCTAAATAATTTATAACATCAAATTCTGAATTGGCATTTAAAGTTTCCGTATTAGTATTATTTTCAGAGCTATGATTAAGATTCATAGGAAAAGGAATTCCCTGTTCGACAACAACTCTATTTAAAAACAACCTTATTCCAGAAGACATATCCAAACCCAGATTGTGGAAAATAGAAGATACCTCGTTTCTTAGATTATCATCGATTCTAACCTGCAAAACAGAAGAAGCCATTATGCCTCCAAGTTGATAGTGGCGTTTTCAATCCAAAAGCTGATTTATTATGTACTACAAATGTAGTACATAATAAAAATATATTAATCAAATTGAATTGTCAATATGCAAAAGAATATCCTACGGTAAAAATGTTCTAACTGTGCTTTGTCAAATCTGAAAAACAACACCCAAAGGGAAAAATTATTTTGTTGCATAAATAAATATAGTATGTTAGTATAATTACTATATTTATTTACACGAGGTTTACTACTTTTTATGGAGGCGGATTCTTATGAAAAAAATCTTGTTTGTGTGTTTGGCTTTGCTGGCTGCATTTTTGATTGTTGGTTGTGCTTCTACAAAAGATGTTGGAGCACAGCCAAACGCAAGAGATTCTGAAATTGTGGACTGGGCGGACAGGACTTTGGATGGACCTGCCAAACCGGAATGGTTAAAAAAACTGGTCTTAGGGAATTCTGATGTTTTTAAAACAGATTTTGGAATCGATAAATCTTACATTGTAAAATACAGCGTTGCATCTGGGAAAACAAAAGATTTGGCAAAAGCAGCTTCTCGTGTAAATTACAATGCAATGAGGGCGGAAGAGCTTAGAACAAAAGTTGTTTCAGAGGCAGCCTCTACATTGAATGATGAAGGCATGACAGATGCAACGGCAAATGCAGCAATGCTTGCGAAAGTCGATATAAGCGGTCACGAGCTTGTAACTCAATTCTGGCAGGAAATAGAAACTTTCGATTCTGAAACAGAAACAAAGACAAAAGAGGTGATTTGCTATTCCGTTTACAAAATCTCAAAAGAAAATTGGCTTGAAACGCTTAAAAACTACATGAAAGCTGTTCTGCCTGCTTTACCGGATTCAGACTCAAAGAAAAAAATGGCGGAAACAATCACAAGTTTGTATGAAGACACTACAACCGAAGTGGAAAAAACAGAATCGGAAGCCATTGGTGAAATCAATGCAAAACTTGATGCAATTCAATCAGGTTCACAAAGTGCAACATATCCAGCCCCTAGTTCAAGTGATGTTGACTGGCTTGATGTTTTGGATACAGCTTGCAGTATTATTTTCTAGGTTGTTGGAGGAATAAATGAAAAATAAAAAAAATATTGCAATTTTGCTTGTCATCGCAATGATTACTACAACAGTTTTCGGTTTGCCTTTTAGTTCATCTTTAAAAGGTGAATGGGGTTATATGGAAGATGGACTTGTTATTGAAGCGTTTTCATTCAATAATGGAAAATTTATCCATTCCTCATTTGTTTTGTTCGGATATTTGACTGTAAAAGGGAATTATAAAGAAAAAGATGGAATTGTTGAACTTACCCCGTTAGAAATTTTTGACCATGAAAAAGAAAAATGGGAGCCAATAGAAGAAGACGATTATAAATATGTTGAACCAACTTATAGAATAAAATATGTACCTATTGGTGAAGACATTCTGGAATTTGTAGGAGCGACATGGGGTGAAGACGAACCTCTGAAATTTAAAACAGGTTCTTTTATGGACAAAATACAAGAAGCATTTTACTGATAATGAATTTTTATTGGAGGAATAAATGAAAACTTTCAAACTTCTTAGCAAAATTGCACTTCTTTTGGTTGTTTTTGGTTTTTTTCAGCCGGTTGCTTGTGATCAGCAAGGTTTTGAATTAGCTGAATCACTAATGGAAATGGGAGAAGTAAATTATACTGTTTCTGCAATAGGTCTGTATATTGCATTCTTTGCCGCTGCGATTTCCATTTTGGTTACTTTGTTTTTGTTGATTGCAAGGAAGGACATATGTTCGCCTAAAACAAATAAAATAGACTTTGCTTTGCTTTTTGCGTCTATAGTTGGTGGACTTGTTACTTTCTTCTTTGTTATTTCAGAATTTGAATTTGATTTTATTAATCATGGGTTTTATATCATCATTGCAGGATGGGTTTTATCATTGATTTTTTCTTTCTTTGTAAAGAAATGATTTCTATGCAATGACAAAGATAAATACGGAGTTTGCAACAGAAATGCAACGGTTTTTAATTCTGTTCGTTTTGACTTTTCTTCTTTGTTTTGGTTGTGCTTCAAACAGCCAGGACAAAGAATTTGTCCAAGAACCGGTGATTCAAAATCCAAAATGGATAACAGATTCAGGTAGATTAGAGCTTTTCCCGGATTCGCTTTATATTTCGCAACTTGCGTATGCAGATTCCGCAGAAAATGCAAAACTAAACGCTGCCTCTAACATTTCTGGATATATCAAATCTTCTGTAAAAAGTTCTGTTGTGTCAAGTTATTTCTACAAAGAAGACTCAACAGGATTTACAGAAAACAAAGGAATTTCAGAAAACATTCAAGTCGCAACGGAAAATGATTTATTTAAAATTGAATACACAAATCCATATTATTATGAAGACTTAGGGAAATATGTTTGCGTAGCTTTTATAAACAGAAATCAGGCGTTTGATTTTGTAAAACCCAAATTAGAAGTTGCAAAAATTGAGTTTGCAAAAGCGTATTCAAGTGCCCTGGAAAAAGATTCTTTGCTTGATAAAATCATCGGAATAAAAAATGCTCAAAAAATTCTTGTTGAGTTTTATGAAGTTTACGATTTTGCCCGTGCAATTAATCCTGCAAAAGCACAAGTTTATGAAGAAGTCGATTTTCTGGCAAATGAATCTTTTGCAAAGACAAGAGATTTAAGCAATTCCATTTTAATAAAAATTGAAAGTGTTGGCGATGTAGATTTATTGGAAACTTCCGGCGTAATTCCAGAACTTGCAAATCAATTTTCACAGTTGGGATTTGTAGTTGGGAATTCACTCAAATACAACTGCATTGCGTTGGTAGAGGCCAAAAGTTCAATAACTGAAAGTGCTACAACTTTTGAAACTTATCCGGAACTTTATGTAAAGATTATAGAAAAAGGCAGGGAAAAAATCTCTTATTCCAAAAAACTTGGCAAAGTTGCCGGCTTTGACAAAGACACCGTTGTAAGAAGAACAAATCTTGCGTTGGTTAATGAGATAAAAAATTCATTTGTAGATGAATGTTTTTAGATAACAAGGAGAAATATTTTATGAAAAAGATTTTGTCAATTGTTTTACTGCAATTATTTGTGTTTGGAATGGTTTTTGGAGCTGCGATTGACTCAAAAAAGGGATATGAAAAATTAGCTTGGGGTTCTAGCGTAGAAGAAGCCAAAAAAGCAGGATATAAATTGACCCGCATGACGGCTAATTCTGAAAAAGAATATTTGGCGAAATTATATGCAGATGAAGTTGATGCTTACAAGGTAACAAGCAAAGACAGGACGGTTTCTTCTGTGCAATTTCACTTTTATAAAGGAAAGTTGTTTGCTGTGTCTGAAGCACTAAACATAACAAATGCAGACCAGAAAAAATTGGCAAACCGTTACGGCAACTTTTCAGAAAGGGGAATTGCTCAAGTTGGAAAACAATATATGGACATTAAGTTCGCACAAGATGGAACTGTTTCATCTTTGTCGATAATAATTTCACCTTCTGCTAATTCTGTTTCTACAATTATGTGTGATTGGAAAGTATATAAAGATATTTCTTTTGCAGGAAGAAGTTTAACTGGTCAAAAAGAAAAATCAATTGTAGATGAACTAGCACCTTTGGCAAATAAGTTGGTTCAAGAAAAAATGGACGGAAGCAAAGCCTCTTTTGCCTTTGTAGCTTTAACAACAGATTATAAAAATACATTGGTGGACAATTACATTACAGATGCTCTGTCAGAAGCGATGTTTAATACCGGCAAAATAAAGATTATAGAACGAGGAAATCTTGAAGCAATTTTGACTGAACAAAAGTTCCAGGCAAGCGGTCTTGTA
>JAZSMM010000251.1:0-4053 GCA_045535895.1 Treponema sp. | reverse complement strand
GTCCCATGGTATGAACCCTTTGTGCCGCACTGCCCCTATCAACGTCCCGGC
The DNA here is from genome assembly GCA_045535895.1 of Treponema sp. Classification (GTDB taxonomy): domain Bacteria; phylum Spirochaetota; class Spirochaetia; order Treponematales; family Treponemataceae; genus Treponema_F. The sequence goes on along the minus strand of JAZSMM010000251.1, from coordinate 4,002 downwards.
TATCAGAAAATACGGTATGGTATTCTTCTCGCATATCCGCCTTACTTCTCTTAAAACTTTCAACTCCAATAGCTGCATCTTGCGCAACTCTTCTTTGGATATAGGATTTTCTCTTTTCATATGAACATTATATAATATGCTAATAAAAGAATAAAGCCGATATATTAGACATGAAGATGTTATTAAAGCATAATTAGATAATTAATTGAACAATTGTATAAAACATGATAAAGTTTCACGTTAGTTTTTTAGATATACTTACTGTTCTGGTTTTTCAAAATCCATTATGGCATTACTAAATTCAACCAAATTAAAACAACTTGGATGGAAGGCAACCTACACAATAGAAGAAGGAATAGAAAGAACTCTTTCTTGTATGAAATCAAACAGATAAGTTTGGAAAATCTATGGCAGAAGAAAGCTTAAAAAGAAAAACAATTACATCTCTAGTTTGGACAGCAACCCAAAGGTTTGGAATCCTATTTTTAGGTTTTGCTTCTAACCTGATTTTAGTACGCTTTTTAACCCCAGAAGACTACGGTGTTGTAGGAATGATTTCTATCTTCATAAGCCTTTCTGAAACTTTTATAAATTCCGGTCTTGGGGCGGCCCTTATTCAAAAAAAAGAACCCACCGAATTAGATTTTTCCACAGTTTTTTGGTCAAATTTGACAATATCCATATTCTTTTATGTTCTCTTGTTTTTTTGCGCCCCCTTGATTTCTAATTTCTACGGCATGGAAATTCTTACTCCGATATTACGCATAAAAGGAACAATATTGATAATTCAAGGGTTCAGAATTATCCAGACCACAAGACTGCAAAAAAACCTTGATTTTAAAAAAATTTCCATTGTTTATTTAATTTCCACTTTCTCTGCAACCATCATTTCCATTGTCTGCGCCTTCTTGGGATTGGGCTTGTGGTCCCTGGTCATAAAAAGCCTGGCGGAAACCTTTTTGCGCACAGTACTTTTATGGTTGGTAGGAAATTGGAGGCCGATTCTACAATTCAGCATGAGTTCTTTCAAAGAATTGTTCTCTTATGGCGGCATTATGCTTTCTACAAGCATTGTGATAACCTTGTATTCTAATTTGATTCCGCTCATAATAGGAAAGGCTTTCTCTGCAACGGAATTGGGTTATTACACGCAGGCAGCAAAACTTGAAGAAGTTCCCACAAAGGCTTTTGAACAAATTACCAATCAAGTTACATTCCCTGTTTTTTCAAAGATAAAAGATGAAACAGAAAAAATAAGGAAAGGGTTCAGAAAAATAATAACGAACATCTCCTACATAACCTTCCCGTTGATGGTATTCTTTGTTGTGGCCGCAACTCCCATTTTCAACTTCCTGTTCACAGAAAAATGGGCCCCTTCCATTCCATATTTCAGGTTTTTATGTATTGTGGGCATGATGGTTTCCGTAAACACAATAAATACAAATCTTGTAAAAGCAAGTGGCAGAAAAAAAACATATTTTTCTTTGCAAGTTATAAAACGAATTATTGGTGCAATTATACTTGTGTTTAGTGTTTACTTTGAGATGGTGGGTCTTTTAATTGCACGCATAATAATTGAATATATCTTCTTCTTTATAAATGCAAGAACAACAGCAAAAATCATAGAACATTCAACATGGAGTCAAATAAAGGACTTTGCGCCAAACTACATTTTGGCCTTTGCCGTGGGCGTTGCAACATATTTTATTTTCAAAAACATTAATCTATCAAACATATTAATGATTCTGTTACAAGGTTTGGCATATTTCGGTTTGTATTTTACTGTTTCTGGCTTGCTAAAATTCAAAGCTTTTACCTCTTACAAAGAAATATTATTTTCCAAAGTAAAAAAAGATAAAAAATAAACAAGGTGTTTATCTTTTTCTCTTTTTTATATAAACTGAACCAATAAGTATTGTTTTTAAAAATTGACTTTTTATAGGAGAAAATATGTTTTCAGCATTGTACACAATCATAATTTCACCGTTGGAACACATAATTGAATTCATTTATTCGGTATTCTTCTTTATGACAAAAAATCCGGGGCTTGCAATTATTGGTGTAAGCGTTGGTGTTACACTTTTTTGCCTGCCTTTGTATGCCGTGGCAGAAAAATGGCAACAAACAGAACGTGACATAACAAAAAAACTAAAGCCAAAGGTTGACAAGATAAAGAAAGCCTTTTCTGGTGACGAACAATACATGATTTTGTCAACGTATTACCGTCAAAACAACTACCACCCAATTTATGCGTTGCGAAGTTCCTTTGGCTTGTTGATTCAGATTCCTTTCTTTATGGCGGCTTACAACTTTTTGTCGCACTTGCAAACGTTGAACGATGTTTCTTTTTTGTTCATCCAAAATTTGGGTGCTCCGGACGGAATGATAAAATTCGGTACAGTTGCAATAAACCTACTGCCAATTTTAATGACTTTGATAAACTGCGTTGCCGGTGCCGTATACACTAAAGGACTTCCACTAAAAGAAAAGCTTCAACTTTACGGAATGGCGTTGATTTTCCTGGTTCTTTTGTATAATTCACCTTCCGGCCTTGTACTATACTGGACAATGAACAACGTCTTTTCTTTGGTAAAAAACATCTATTACAAAACAAAGAACCCTTTAAAGAACTTTTACAAGACAATAGTTGTTTGTTGTATTGTCGCAATAATCGCCTTGATTTTTGTAGACACTTCAACGGACTTAAAACTGATAGGCATTTTATTCTTTGCTTTTGTTGCAGCAATTCCTTTGCTTTATAAACTGATAAAACCGTTTTTTAAGAAAATTCTGCACAACTTGCATGAAAACACAGTTCAAAAGAACACTATTTTCTTTGCAAGTGCTATTTCTCTTGCTTTATTGGCAGGGCTTGTAATTCCGACAACAACAATTTCCACAAGTGTAAGTGAATTTTCTTTTATAGAGGAATACACAACACCTTTTCCCTTTGTTGTGAACGCATTTCTTCTAGCACTTGGGTTGTTTGTTTTTTGGCCAACTTGCCTTTACTTTCTTTTTTCAAAAAAAGTGAAAACCGTTTTTTCTTTTGTCTTTATAAACCTGCTTGCTTTTGCATTGATTGACAATTATGTATTTTCATATGTTTCTGATATACTTTCAAATACTTTTGTTATGACATTAGCAAAACCGTCATTAAAAATGGTTGCGTTCAACATTTTGTTGCTGGCAACAGCCTTTGTTCTTGTTTGCGTGGTTGTAAAAAAACATGGCAAAGTTCTAGCGTCGGCTTCTTTTATTGTCACGGCTTCTTTTGTCTTCTTAACAGCAATCAACTGTTTTTCTATAAACAAGGACTTCAAAACGGAAAAAGCCCTGTATTCCGAACAAATCACAAAAATAGAGCCTGTATATCATCTTTCAAAAACAGAACAGAATGTGGTTGTGCTTATGCTGGACAGAGCCATGACAGGCTTTTTACCTTATCTTCTGGAAGAAAGACCAGAATTAAAAGAACAATACGACGGCTTTGTGTATTATCCCAACACGGTTTCTTTTGGCAGGTTCACAGTTCAAGCGAGTGCCGCTTTGTTTGGAGGGTACGAATATCAACCCTTTGAAATAAACAAAAGGGACAACCTTTTGGTAGAAGAACAAAATCAAGCATTAAAAGTGTTACCAAAAATATTTAGTGACGCAGGTTACAACATTACTTACACAGACGCACCATTAGCTAATCATTTATCTAAACCAGATATGTCAATTATGAACGACATTGAAAATGTTTTTGCAACAACCACAAGAGGAAAATACACAAGTCTTTGGTTGCAAGAAAATGGAATGGAAAATCTTGATAAAACTGCGGAAAAGATAAACAGAAACACAATTTGGTTTAGCCTTTTGAAAATGGCACCTAATTTTACAAGAAAATACATATATAAAAACGCAGAATATTGGAGCGCAAGTCTAATTCAAGATGACATAGGAACTTTTATAGATTGCTATTCCGTCTTGGATTATTTGCCGGAGCTAACGGCATTT
>JAZSMM010000186.1:0-4667 GCA_045535895.1 Treponema sp. | reverse complement strand
TGGCCTCCGACTTCGCTTCTTCCATAGAAAGTGTTGTATATGTTCAGTGCGAGCATTTCCGTCTGCTTACCAGGTTCTCCTGCTGTCAACGCAAGGTTTTGGTCAAACAGTTTAAAGCCGTTGGTCATGGTCATAAACAGACATATTGTGATTGAAGGCATTACGCTTGGAATTATTATTTTGAACAATGTTTTCCAATAACCAGCACCGTCAATTGCGGCAGCTTCTAATATGTCCGTTGGAATGTTTTGTATGGCTGCGATGTATATGACCATCATGTATCCAACATTCTGCCAATTCATCAAAACAACAAGTCCCCAAAACCCATATTTTGGGTCGGAAACAATGGTTGCCCCTTTGCTGTACAGCACGCCGTTGATTATTACCTGCCAAATCCAACCAAGGACAATTCCGCCGATAAGATTGGGCATAAAGAAAATCGTTCGGAACAAATTCGTTCCCTTGATTCCCCTTGTGAGCATGATTGCCAAGGCAAATGCAAAAAAATTGATTGTCACAACAGAAACGATTGTGAATTTGACGGTAAGCCACAAGGATGAGCTGAAATAGTTGTCCACCGTGAACGCTTTGATGTAGTTGTCAAAGCCGACCCATTGTGCGTTTGTCACATTGGTGAATTCGCAGAAAGAAAGATATATGCCCATGAGCATTGGGATAAGGAATGCAAGAAGAAAGCAAACAACACCTGGCAACGCAAATAGAGCAAAGTATTTGCGTAATGTCTTTTCCATAAAAAACGACCTCTCATTTTTGGGCAAAGAAAGTTCCACCCGGTCAAAAAAATACCCGCCTCCGCCGTTGGAGACGGGTATGTATTCTGTAAATCAATCAGAATGTAACCAAACCCTTATTTTGAGTTCTTGATTTTCCATTCTGACGCCCACTGGTCAACAGCAGCCTTTTCAACTGCGGACCAGTCTGTTTTACCCTCGAAGTACTGGAGCAATGCAGAACCCAATGCATTCTTCCATTCTTCTGAAGGAATTGCGTTGAACGACCATGAAATAGAAGTAACGCCCGGTTTGTTCATCCAGATGCTGACCTGCTGTGAAAGTGGGTCGGCCGGAAGTTCGTCTGCCTTGAATGTATTGAACGGTGTGATGAACATCAAGTCGTTGGAAACAAGTTTTTTTCCGGTGTCGGAACTGAAAAGCCATGTAAGGAAGACATCCGCTCCTTTTTGTGCTTCTGGAGATGCGTTTTTGTTGATGCAAAGGTAGTTTTCTGTTCCCACGCACAAACCGTAGTTTTCTTCTCCGTCAATTCCCATATACAACGGCAGGAATTTGATGTCTTCTGGTTTGACTTTGTTTCCGGGTGTTCCAAGAATCTGTGCGGCCGCCCAGTTTCCGTTTTGAACCATGGCACACTGTTCCAAAGCGAATTCCGCCATGGAGTCGTCTACGCTCTTGGAGCCAAGAAGACCTTTGTCCGTGACGCTGTTGTTTACGTACAAATCAAGCAATTTCTTGTAATTGTCGCCATATTTGAAAGTAATTGTTTCTGAGGCAAGTCCTGTTGCCAAAGGTGAAAGGGATTTGTTCTTTTCAATGAATTCAAAGAACAAAGGTACGTTCACTGTGTGTGTCTGCCATCTCCACTGGTTTCCTGCGGCCATTGATGTGGAAGCAAACACGCCTTTGATTCCCAATGCGTCTTTGTTTCTCTGCATGTCTTCTACAACAGCTTTGAGTGTGTCGAAATTTTTGACTTCATCCATTGAAGAAATGTTTACGGCTTTGTTTGGCAATGCAAAATATTTGCGCATAATCGCATCGTTGTAGATGATTCCGTAGCCTTCAACTGCATAGGGAATTGCCGCAACTTTGCCTTCCAGTCTGAGTGCCATTGACTTGTCGCCAAGCAATTGATAGAAGTTTGTGTTTTCCAAAACAGCGGCTTCGTTCTTTGAATTTGCAAGACCAACTGGACCATTTGTCTGGAAGATTACAGGTGGATTTGACTTTGCCTGTTCGCTTTTAAGCGTCTGCTCGTAGGTTCCAGAAGCGGCTGTCACAACTTTAAGAGTGTAGCCGGGATTTTCTGCCTCAAAAGCAGGTTTTACCTTTGTTTCATACACGTCTGCGATTTCGGGTTTGAAATTCAGAAAATAAATTTCCGTTTTCCCATCTTGTCCGCCGCCGGCGAAAATTGTGCCAACAAGAGCCAGCGCAACAAATACAGCTAAGAGCTTTTTCATGTGGTTCTCCTTTGGATGAATTCATCCTTAAAAGTTTGTTTAGTAGTATAGTAAAACGGTTTACTAATATTGTCAACTAAAAATCTCATATTTTTTTAGTTTTTATGGTTTTCAAGTGTGTTCTTCGCCTGAATTCCATACAATAAATATAATCCAAAGGAAAGTGAAATGTGCGGCTTTTTCATTTTTTTTAGAAAATTAATTAAATTTACGTAAAAATAAAAGGCTTCAACTGCAAATTTTGGTCGCCTGCTCCAATGCTTCTGGAAAAGAACCAGGGAAGTTGTCTTTCCCTATTTTTTCTACAAGCCCGGATTTCAACGCAAGTAGATATGGCTGGGTGCGGATTCCTGAAATTAAAAGCGTGATGCCACGATTCTTGCAACTTTCATGCAGTTGGTCAAGCACGTGTATTCCGCCTGCGTCAAGGTAGACTGTATTTCGCATTCTCAAAATTAAAACTTTATAAGCAATACCGGAAAAACCTGTTGCCGTTTCAAATTTTTGTATTGTTCCAAAAAACAAAGGGCCGTCGATTTCAAAGATAAAAGTTCCTTCCGGGATTTCTTGGTTGGACGTTTGTTCTGTCTTGATGGTAATTTGTTTTACGGCGGAAAGATCTATCATTTTCTTTATAAAGAAAAAGGCTGAGCATATCAACCCCGCTTCTATTGCCACGGTTAAGTCCACAAAAACCGTCAAAAAGAACGTGACGGCAAGTACAGTTGTGTCGGATTTTTGTCCTTTGAGCAGTGCTTTTACAGCGGGAATGCCTGCCATGTTGATTGCAACAGAAGTCAAGACTGCCGCTAAAGCGGACATGGGAATGTAGGTCGCATATCTACCGAACAACAGCATTATGAGCAGCAATGTGATTGCATGGGTTATGCCGGCTATCGGCGTTCTTCCGCCGTTTTTTACATTTGTTGCTGTACGGGCTATTGCTCCTGTGGAAGGAATACCCCCGAAAAGCGGAGCTACTATGTTTGCTGTTCCCAGGGCCACAAGTTCCATGTTGGAGTCATGTTTAGCCCCTATCATTCCGTCTGCTACAACGGCACTTAAAAGGGATTCTATCGCTGCAAGAATTGCAATGGAAATTGCAGGTGAAGCCAACTGCGAAATCATCTTCCAACTAAAATCCGGAAGGCGTGGAAGAGGCAAAGATGTTGGAATTGAACCATAACGGGAACCGATTGTATCTACAGGAAGGTTGAGCAACTGCGTTACAATTGTTACAAGGACTATTACAACCAGTGAACCTGGGATTTTTTTGCTGACTTTGGGCCATATAAGAATCAATGCCAAGGACACCACAGAAACCGCCGTGGCATATGGATTGAAAGTGCCAAAACACTCTGCGTAAGTTTTTATTTTCCCTAAAAAATCGCCCGGCATTGGACCTGTTGTTAAACCAAAAAAGTCGCCGATTTGTGTTGTCAAAATAGTTACCGCAATGCCTGCGGTGAACCCCGTTATTATAGTGTAGGGAATGTATTTTACCAAAACGCCTAACTTGAATACGCCAAGCAAAACAAGAATTACGCCTGCCATCATTGTGGCAATCATTAGTCCTGAAAGGCCGTGTTGTTGGACGACACCGTATACAATTACCACGAATGCACCTGTGGGACCGCCGATTTGGACTTTGCTTCCGCCCAGCAATGAAATGATAAAACCTGCGACAATAGCCGTAAAAAGTCCCTGTTCCGGTGCGACTCCGCTTGCAATGGCAAAGGCGATTGCAAGCGGCAACGCCACAATTCCTACAATTACTCCGGCTGACAAATCTTTTGCAAATTGGTTTGCTGAATAACCTTTTAATGAATTGAAAAGTTCTGGTTTTGTCATTTTATATAACTCCAAAATGGTTTTTATAATATGCGTTATTATACAGATTGATGAATTTATGTGCAATTGACCGTGTGTATGCATGTAAATTTTTTATGGCTTGTGCCGAATATTTATGTATGAAAGTGATAAAGTTTTTCCTTTGCTTTTTTCCTTGTTTTTTTTCTATGTTTTTTTGTTTGTCGCAAGATTTTACCATTACTGTTGATGATGTTCGCGTGGAAACCGAATATGCTTTGTCCTCCAAAAAGGAACCTACAGGATACCATCTTTATATACGCAAAACGTCTGACATAAATTCCGTGATGCTTACAGAAACGACAAAAGACCCGCAGGGACTTGAGTCAAACTATGCTTACCGTGCAGAAAATTGGAATCCTGTGAACGGAGATGAAATCCGTATGCTTGATGGAAAAAAACTAGACTCCCAATACGCTAAATTCAGCATAATAGATTCCACGCCGGAAGAAGATGAACAGTTCGGACAAGCGTTCCATCTTTACATACCCACGCAACTTGTGTTTGGGTATCCTTGGACCAGGAATGGAATTGTGCAGGTTTCTTTGGGAACATTCATAAACATACGCGCCTTTGG
>JAZSMM010000165.1:0-4666 GCA_045535895.1 Treponema sp. | reverse complement strand
TAATGCGGAATGTGCGTATTGGACGGCTTTGGCGGCTTTCCGTTTGGGGCGGCTGGAACAATGCGCGGAAATCTTGGAAAACCATGTCCTTTCTAAAGACATGTCACGTGTTGTTCCCGGTCTTGGACAGACAGCCTGCGTTCTTTATGCAGACTCGTTGTTTGCTTGTGGCAAGGTCAAGGAATCCATGGCTGTGTTTGCCGAACTTGACAAGGCGAATGCATTGGATTCTCAGTCCTATTTGAATTATTCGGTTGTGGCGTTGCAATCTGGCTATGACCAGCTTGCATATGAAGCGGCGCTCAAAAGCCAGGAAAAAGATGCTTTGTATTTGGCGGAACTTGCTTTGTTCAAGTTGCAAGATTGGCGTGGTGCGCAAATGAAGGGCGTGGAATATCTTTCCCATGGCGGCGAGTTTGATTCTTTCGCTAGTTTTTTTCTTGGACTTTCCTTGTACCGCCAAGGCAAATTCGAAGAATCCTATAAAGTGTTGAATGACTTTCGCCTGTCCAATCCGTTCAACGTATTTGCTCGCAGTTCGCAAAAAACTTCCGTTGTTTGCGCCTTGCAGTTGCATCAGCAAACAGGGCGGAAAGAATCCGTATGGCTTGACAACGCCTTGGAATTGGCGGAAGACCTTGTTGCAACCGCTCCTTCGCAACAGGAAAAAGAATCTTCTGTTCTTATGGCGGTGCAAATATATTCAGATGCACAACAGTTTGACAAGGCATTGAATTTGTTAAAGCCGTACTTGAATCAACAAGATGAGTTCGCGGCAAAATGCAAATATCACGGGGCAAATCTTTTGGCTCTTGCGGGGGATTATGAAGGAGCGGACTTGCTTTTTGCAAAAGTGGAAAAATACGAATTTGACAAAACTTTGGCAGAAACTTGTTCATACCGCAGGGGTGAGATTTTTTATTCCGCCAATGAATTTGAAAAGGCCGCGGAAAGATTTGCTTCCTACAGAAGAACCTATCCTTTTGGCATGTACGGAGATTGTGCATTATACTTTAATGGTGACAGTTTAAAACGCATAGGGAATTTGGACGGAGCAATTCTTTGCCATGAATCCCTTGTTTCCATGCATCCTAAAAGTTCCTTTGTGTTCGGTTCGGTTTTAGAGCTGGTTGGTTTATATAGGAAAAAGGGCGAATACCAGAATGCGTTGGACATGGCAAACGTTCTTTTGCAGGACTACAAGCAACAGGCCGTTTTGACTGGCATGGAAGAAGAAGTTCTGGAACTTGAACTTTTGGTTCAGGGTGCACAAGAGAAAATGGCAAAGGCAATGGCTGCATATGAGTTGGCCGGCGGCATTGAAACTCCGGAAGGACGGAACGCCGGAGTTGAGCTGGGGGAAATCTTTCTTGGTTCACCCTACAGAGCGGAAGAAGGTGTTGCTTTGTTGCAACAAATTTTATCCAGCATGGAAGGTTCTGCCTCAAAAGAACCGGGTGTTTTTGCAAAGGCTGCAATGCTTCTTGGCGGCAGATTCTGGGATTTAGGGGAGTTCGACCAAGCGGCAAATTTGTTTTTGCAAGCTGCCGACTCTTTTTTACTTGTTGACCTGGAGAACGCCGCATTGGCAATGTGCCGTGCCGCTGAGTCGTTTGGAATGGGAGGAAAATTTTCCGACGCCAAATTTGTTGCAGACAATATGCTGCAATTGTTCCCGGATTCCCCATGGACTTTGGCATCTTCAAAGTGGCGTTGATTTGGACTGGTCAGTTTAAACCACAAGGTTTAAATCTACAAGGGAAACCTTTTGATGGAAAAAACAAAATTATTTTTTATCTGTTTATTTTTTACAGCAAGTTGTTCTTCTTTTTATGCGCAGACGAACGAGACTGATCCCATTGTTCTTCCTGACATAACAACCGTGATTGACGGCGAGGATTTGCCGTTGGACGAACACGCTGTCCCGGATTTTTCCGGGGCTTTGCCAAAGGATTTTACGAATACGGACACGTTGCCAAGTCTGCCCGACGTAGATTTTGAAGAAGGAAAGAATTTGACTTACGAAACGGAATTGGAAGGCACTGGCAAAAAAAACATATTCATGGAAGGCGAAATTTCTTTGGGGTGGCCCTATGTTTTTTTGGGTGACTTTTCTGTGCATAAAACTGAAGAAAATCCTTTTTTACTCAGGTTCATGCACGACTCTGTTGGCGGTTACGGGTTTACAAACCGGCAATCTGATTTTTTTGATGTTGTAACTGAAATTGGCGGGCAAAAAACTTTTTCTGTGGGAAATGCGAATTTATTTACAAAAGGCGGTTACATTGCTCATGACGATGGAATGCAAGGAAACAGCGTGGTTTTCGACGACATAAACCGCCGTTTTCTTTCAGGGAGTTTTTTTGCTTGTGTTCCGTTCGGCAAAGGTTTTTCCAGCGAATTTGGAGCGGACGGCGAATGGTTTACAAGGTTTGCAGGTTTTGCAGATTCCATGACAGCTCTTCCTTCTTACGACAGCGTTGCGCTTTCCTTGTTGCGTTTTCATCCAAGGGTTTTGTTGTCCTGGAACAATGAATTTGTCGGCTTGGAATTAAACGGAGGTTTTAGCTGGACTAGTTTTCTTCAAAGTTCTTTGCCTGTTGCGACACGCGGGGATGTTTCTTTCTCTGCTTTGTTGAATTTTCCTTGGCTTGACGCAAAGGTTGGCGTGGGAACGGTTTTTCTTCCCAACGGTAGCGGCTTGGAAGGCAAATCCATTGTGGTTCCTTTTGACTTGGGCTTAACGGCGAAAATACCTTTGCCGCTGTCAAATATGCCTTTGGTTCTTTCTTTGGAAGGCGGAATCACCTCCAAGCCCACGGACGTGCCGTCAATCGAGTACGAAAACCCTTTTACGAATTTTACGGCAAGTTTTTTTTCAAAAAACATGGAACAAAGCGATTGGTTCGCTGCATTTGCCGCTGCAATGCCGGTTGGTTCATCTTTTTCTGCTAGGTTGGGGTTGGACTTTAGGAAAACATTTTTGGGGAATGGGCTTGTATGCAGCGACTATGAACGAATCAACGAAACCACGGGATTCTTTTACGGGGCGGTTGAACAAGGAACTCGCTTGAAAAGCGATTTGGAAATTGCATTCTGGGCAGGTTCTTTTGCAGGCTCTGTTAAATGGCAGTCGCATTGGCTTGATGTTCCTTCCGGGCAGGCAAAACATTCCATGATGTTGGCTGTGTCCTATTTGCGGAATAGATGGGGTTTGAATTTTTCCTTGCAAGAAAACCTTGGTTCAAACTACGACAAAATTCCTGAAGTTGATTTTGCGGTGTTTTTAAGGCCAACCCAATCTGTAAAAATAGAACTGGGACTTTATGATGTGGCGAAACTTGTAACTGGAAAAGACAGGATTTTTGCAGAACCTTATGTCAGCCGTTCTGGATGTACAAGTGTTTCCGTCCATTTTATGTATTGATTTTCCCTTGGATTTAGGAGGCGTTATGCTTGAACTTTTAAAAAGTGGCGGGCTGTTGATGATACCGATTGGTCTTTGTGCTGTCGTTGCCACTTTCATCATTTTTGATAAAATTTTTTATTTTGCTGGAATCCGCAAAAAGGAAAATGGTTTTGCGGACAAGATAACAGAACTTGTTTCCTCCAGACGTTTTGACGAAGTAGTTCGTTTGTGCCGCCGAGTCCGTAGCCCGACTGCTGTAGTTGTAGAAAAAGCAATCGAATGTAGGACTTGGCCGCAATCCAATATAAAAGATGCAGTGAACGCAAAAATTGATTCAATCATTCCTGAAATGGAACATTTAATCAACGCTCTTGGAACAATAGCCAATATTTCCACGTTGCTGGGACTTCTGGGTACGGTTACAGGAAACATACAAGCGTTTGGTGTCCTTGGTTCAGGCGGCTCCATGGGAAACCCGGCCTTGCTTGCGGATTCCATTGCCCAGGCTTTGGTTACAACCGCCGCCGGACTTGCCGTTTCCATTCCTTCCGTTGTTTTTCACAACTATTTTGTCTACAAGGCAAGGCTCAAAATCATGGAAATTGAAAACCTTGCGACATCCGTTGTGCTACAGTTGTGTGCAAGAAAAGTTGCCGGAGAATAAAAGTGAAATCCAAGCATAGTGGAATGAATCCATCGCAGGTGGACTTGGTTCCGATGATAGACATTGTTTTCCAGTTGGTTTTGTTTTTTCTTGTTTCCACTACTTTTGCCTTGTTGCCCGGTATAAGCGTAAAATTGCCCTACTCTGAAACCGCACAGGGGGAAAGCGTGGCTTCTCTCGTAATTACTGCCAGCGACGACGGGCGTTTGTGGCTTAACGAACAAGAAACAACCCTTTCTGGACTGGGTGCGGCTCTTGGGGAATTTGACACAGGCGGAATCCCTAGGCTGGAATATCCCGTTCAGTTGCAGGCGGACTTTCTTGTGACCAACGGAACTATTGTAAGCATTTTTGATGCACTTAGAAAAAACGGATTTTCTGCGGTGAACCTGCGGACAACGGATGGTGGAAAAATCGAAAATGACTAAAATAAATGCAAAGGCTGCTGTATGCACTGCGATTTTATGGGTAGTCGTCGCTGTTTGCACAATGTTTTTTGGGGACAAAAAAAGCAATGTAAAAGAAGAGTACAAGGCGATTTCGCTGCGTTTGATTTCCTCTCCTGTTGCACAAAAGGAAAAAAAGACTGTCAA
>JAZSMM010000163.1:0-9163 GCA_045535895.1 Treponema sp. | reverse complement strand
GGGAATGGAAAAAGACCTGATTGAATACATCGCAAAATCATTGGTCGATGATCCCAGTTCTGTGTCTGTGACTGAGGTGGAAGGCGACAAAACGACAATACTTGAGTTGCGTGTTGCCGAAGCCGACATCGGTAAGGTTATCGGAAAATATGGTCGAATTGCAAAGGCGTTGCGCACGGTGTTGAGTGCTTCTGCCAGTAAAGGCGGTAAACGTTACAGCTTGGAAATCATGGACTGATGGAGAAGCTTGTTGTTGGAATTATTCGAGGTTCCCACGGCCTGTCGGGTAATTGCAAGGTGGAGAGTACTTCCGGAGAATACGAGCATTTTGCAAGTATGAAAGAAGTTACTTTACGGAAAAACGGTTTTTGTAAAACTTATCAAATTGAACGGGTTTTAATTGGAGATCGTGTTCTGTATATAAAATTTGGTGGAATTGACACTCCGGAGGATGCGAAAAAATTTTCCGGTTGGGAGATATTGGTTTCACGAGAAAATGCTTGTCCTTGTGGGAAAGACGAGTATTACATTGAAGATTTAAAGCGGTGTTCATTGGTTTATGCTGGTGATACTGCGAACGGTCTGGCGGTTAAATCTGCGCCCTCAGTTGTTGTGGGTACAATCACAGACGTATTGGAAGGCGGAGCAGGCGATCTTCTTGAGGTTGTGCTGTCCGAGAGCTGCGAACTTCTTGCGGAGAATGTGCGAAAAACTGTATCCGGTGCAAGCCGTACGGTCATGGTTCCTTTTATGAAGGAATTCATAGGAAAGGTTGACATTCCTCGCAAAACAGTTCAGCTGATGCACCTCTGGATTCTGGAATAGTTCCATGAAGTTCCATGTGCTGACCTTGTTCCCAGAAATACCCCATGCTTTTTTTGAAAGCTCAATCATGGCAAAGGCGGTAGAAAAGGGAATTGTTGCCTACGATTTGGTGAATATCAGGGATTTTGCATTTGATAAGCACAGAACTTGTGATGACAGTCCGTATGGTGGTGGTGCAGGGATGTTAATGCTTGCAGAGCCACTTGATCGTGCGTTGGAGTCGGTAAATGCTCGCAAGAAGCGTGTTGTATATGTCACACCTTCTGGAAAACCTTTTACCCAAAAACTGGCGCAAGAACTTAGTCGGGAAGACGAACTTGTTTTTATTTGTGGTCGCTACGAAGGTGTTGACCAACGAATAATTGATTCTTGGGTTGATGACGAGATTTCCATAGGAGATTATGTGTTATCATCTGGGGAAGTTGCGGCAATGGTTGTAATTGATGCCGTGTACCGTCTTGTGGACGGCGTTATATCCTTTGAATCATTGCAAGAGGAAAGTTATTCCGACGGGCTTCTTGAGTATCCCCAGTACACTAGACCAGAAGTGTACAAGGGGTTGTCTGTTCCAGCTGTTTTGCTTTCTGGCCATCATGAAAATATCAGGAAGTGGCGGCTAGAGAAAAGACTGGCAAAAACACTTGCCAATCGTCCGGATTTGATTTGTTCGGCACGGTGCAATGGGAACTTGTCCATGGAAGCCGAGAAAATGATTGAGAAGATAACAGGCCAACCAGAAAAGATTGGCAGAAAAAAACGTTCTAAGACGTTCAAGGAGTAAGCAATGGATTTGATTCAAACTATTGAGGAATCGCAGAAAAAAAACGATATTGCGGATTTTAAAGTTGGTGATACTGTAAGGGTTCATTTCAGAATTATAGAAGGAAAAAACGAGCGTATTCAAGTTTATGAAGGTGCTGTGATTTGCTTTAAAAATTCTGGTATCAGCCGTACATTTACTGTTCGTAAAAACTCTTATGGGGTTGGAGTGGAGAGGGTGTTCCCGTTGCACTCTCCAAGAATCGCAAAGATTGAGCGTGTTCGTGCCGGTAAGGTTCGTAGGGCTAAGTTGTATTATCTGCGTGGCAAAGTTGGCAAGGCTGCCAAAATTAAGGAACTTATTGTCAAGAAATCCGACAAGGTTAAGAATTGATATTGAGGGTGGCTTTTGATGATAAAGTCACCGCCTTTGTTTTGGTATGAATGCGTTTTTGAATCATATCGTTACACAGAACAAAACCGCTGTCGTCAAAGAGCAATCTCTTAGGGACGGCGGTTTTGCTTTTATAAAAGTTGTTTCAAAAGACGAAGCTAATCTTTACACAGTTTCTTTGGGAAGTAAAAACATCCAAGCCTTTTCGTCCTATAGTTTGCAGGAAGGAACGATATTAAGAGTTCAAATAAGGTTGAAAGAGAATAAGGTTTTCCTTGTGCCTGAATCCAAAGAAAAGGACTTAGGTACGAACGGAGTACATAAACTCACAGCCACAATGCTGGAGGAAGGGGTTGCTCCGTCCCAAATTACGCAACGATTCGCCCAAATGGGACTGCCTTTTGACGCGGTTTCTCTTAGATTGATAAATTTTTTACAATACTTTGGTTTGAAAGTGAATTCGTCTTTGTTGTCAAAATGCCGCTTGCTTGCCTCTAAATTTTCTGGTAGAGAAAAAGAAGCGGGGGAAGTCGCATTGTTTCTGGCAGAAAAGGGAATTACCCCTGACGAAGACAATGTAACTTTATTGCTAAATCTCCTGATGGACGGTGTTCTTCTGGACAAAGAGATGCCAAGCCATCCTGACAAAGGATTTTCATCTGAAAAAAATGGCAAGTTTGTCCTTGGTAAATTGTATGATAGTCCTTTGGAAAGTGTTAAAAGCGGACATGGATTGTTGACTTTGGTAAATCATATTTGTTCTGGAAGACTGCACTGGATTACTTTGCCGTATATTTTTTCCCCTTGTGCAGAAGATTACGAGATGTGTTTTTGTGGCAATATTAGAGTTTTGATGAACATTGAGGAAAAAAAAACAGAAAAAATTATTGTAACCGCTGAAAGCGGCACAAACAAATATTGTTTTGTGCTATCTTGTTATATGGGTAAAACCCCTAAACTTTTCTATTGTGCCAAACCGGAAATGTCCGAAAATTTAGTTGTAAAGTGGTGCAATGATTTAGAAGGTTTATTTCCTGATTTCAAGGTTTCTTATGACAAAAAAATCATGGAAGATCCGTTTTTTTGTGATGAAAATTTTGATGTCTTTGCCGTGAACACCGAGGTATAATATGGATTCCATAAAAAAGGCCGTTGTCCTGAACTATCCATATGGAACGGAAGCTCCTTTCATAGCCTTGAACGCCAAAGGATTTCTGGCTGAAACTGTGATTAAAATAGCGCAAGAAAACAATGTGCCGATAAAAAAAGACAAAATACTTGCGGGTATTCTATCGCTGCATGACGTTGGAACTTGTGTTCCAGAAGAAACTTATGAGGCTTTGGCAAAAATATTTGCCTTTCTACAAAAAAATGAACGACGACAAGAACAACCAGATTAACAAATTCTTAATTTCGGACTTGCAAGAAGGTATGCGGTTTTCTGCTCCCGTCTTTTTTGACGACGGGGAAAACATGTTTTTGCCTGAAGATCTCTGCATAAAGAAAAAACACTTGGAGGTTCTGGTGAATTGGAAAATCCCTTTTGTCCTTAGCTATGGGAAACCTTCGTTTTTAGACTTTGAAGGAGAACGGAATTGAAGGGCAATAGCCATATTGTCGGAATGGAAGGGGAGAACAGAGCGGTGGACTTCTTAATGCAAAAAGGTTATGAAATTCTCTTTCGAAATTGGCGAACAAGGACGGGAGAAGTTGATATAATAGCAAAAAAAGATTCCGTTTTGGTCTTTGTGGAGGTGAAAACACTTCCCCATGGTAACGCAGATATGTTGTCTCATGTTCTTGGTTCAATAAAAAGAAAGAGAATAATTGAAACGGCTAAATATTTTCTGTGTAAATATCGACAATATAATGACAGCTGTATTCGATTTGATGTGGTTGTTGTGGATATGCCAGGTGTGGAGCCTGTATATCATTTGGAAAATGCCTTTTCGGAGTAAACAAATGCCAGTTTCAAAAAAATCCTTGGTTTCTGCGGAGCGTGACGCTCGTGTTCGTGAGTTGCAGCAAAAAGTATACGACCAAGTATATATGGAGGCCGCAATTCAGCGCATAGCCTTGGTTTTGAGCAGAAAATTGGTAGAAAATAACAATATTTTAAGGTTGCAATGATGGGTCACTTAGGAAATAATCGTCATGGTAATAAACGCCATTGGAACAATGGACGAAAAAATGGGAATGACGCAGGTCATAAGAATAATGAAGGTTTGCCTTACCGTGAAGGGAAAAAGGAGTTTTTTCGTCCTTCCACACATTTGCCGCAGCAAGTACAAGCTGATATGTTAAAGGATCAAGAAACAATTCGTGAGATAAAGCAAAAGCATCCTGTTTGTGCTTGTTGTAACAATCCCATTGCGGACCTTAGCACGGCACTTGCCGACCGCAACACGGGCAATCCTGTTCATTTTGACTGTGTTCTTAACATACTAAATCAGTCGGAAAAATTGCATGAGGGAGAGAAAATCACTTATATCGGACAGGGTAGGTTTGCTGTGGTTTCATTTCCCATCCCGCATGATATGCGGACTTTCAATATCATTAGGGTAATAGAATGGGAACCAAAGTATAAAACTTATCCTTGGCGTGAGGAACTGACCAGCGCCTATAGTCAAGTGCACTGATTGAAAAAAGGGACTGTCTTTATGAAGTTGAGAAAATTTTTTAGACAGTCCCTTTTTTATTGCCGGAAACCGGAATTGAACCGGCACGGATTATTCATCCGAGGGATTTTAAGTCCCTTGTGTCTACCTATTCCACCATTCCGGCAATGGAGTAATCATACATTAAAAAAGTTTTTCTTGCAAGTGAGGAGCAAATTAACCTTAAAAGGATTCGTAAAAAATATGATTTTCCACTTGACATAAAAACGTGAATTCTGGTATAGTCTAACAACCAAGGGGGCGTAGCGAAGCTGGTTATCGCGTCGGCCTGTCAAGCCGAAGATCGCGGGTTCAAGCCCCGTCGCTCCCGCTAATGCCTGTCCAGATGTTTGTGGGCGGGCATTTTTTTTCGGGCAGTAGCGCAGGTGGTAGCGCGCTAGGTTCGGGACTTAGAGGTCGCGGGTTCAAATCCCGCCTGCCCGACTTTTTGCTAAGGGCTTTCGGCAGTAAGCCCGCCGGGATTTGAAGCGAGCAGCTGTGCTGCGAAGCCGGGCGCAAATCCCGCCTGCCCGACTTTTTGCTAAGGGCTTTTGTCTTTTGTTGTTATGTATTCGGATACACATTTTCATCTTAAACATATACTTGAACGTGGCGAAGGCATGTCTTCTGTGCTTTCTTCCATGGCGGCGCGGAACTGTATGTTTGCTCTTGACATTGGAACTCGTTGCGACGATCTTGCTTCAAGATTAAATTTCGCTGACCATGAGTTGGAAGATATTGAAGATTCATTGTTACGGACCAATGCGAAAAACATGCTGTATTTTAGTTCAGGTATTTGGCCCGCTCCAGAAGCCATTCAAAACAGATTTGAGCAGGTGAGAATTTTGGAGCAAAACATATGTAAAATTTTGACACAAGGTAAAAAATTTTGTGCTGTGGGTGAATGCGGACTTGACCATCATTGGAATTCCGGTGGAGTAGATGATAGAAGCGAAGATGATTTTTCAGAAATGATGCTGAAAGGAGAAGCAGAACTCTTTGAAATGCAATTGGAGCTTGCACGTAAATTCAATTTACCGGTGATTGTCCATTCCAGGGATGCCTTTGACGGAACTTATTCTTGTATAAAAAACATTGGGTATGATCAAGGTATAATTCATTGTTATTCGTACGGCATAAAGGAAGCGAAGGCGTTTTTAGACAGGGGCTGGTATATTTCATTTTCAGGTTCTGTGACATATACAAAGAAAAACAGAATGCAAGAAATCGTTGATTTGATTAGTTTTGTTCCATTGGACAGGATGCTTATAGAAACCGACTCCCCGTATCTTGCCCCTGTTCCGTTCAGAGGGCAGACAAACACGCCTCTTTTGGTCGAGCATGTGTATAGGTTCGTATGTGATTTGCTTGGTTTACCAGAGGAGAAACTTAGCCTTGTTGTTGACGACAATATAAAGCGGCTTTTTTCTTTGGGATGATTACTTCCACATATAGTATTTATGCAGGTTGATTAGAAAAATTGAATTTCCTGCAACGAGAGTTGTTGTGCCTACCGAAAGTGCCAATATGGAGTCTGTTTGAGTAAGAACAACATATCCAAAAATCAAGCATAAATATCCATAGGCTGCTTTTTTATATTCCTTGTTGTCAAGAATTTTGATTTGGTTCCGCAGTGCCAAGGCTGTTGCCGCATAGCACAGGCAACTCAAAAAAATGAACAATTTCTCATATCCAAATCGGACGGCACAATTGGAAGGAACAGTTATGGTGTCTATTGGAATCAACCATGCAAACATGCCTGATGTTGCCACCATAATCAAAAGATTCCTTCCTTCTTCTTGATGTGTGTTTTGGTTTATGGAAAGCAGGACCATAAAAATCAAACTAAGAGAGGACAACATCCTGCCGAAAAAAATAATCCTTCCAAGCAAGATGTATATGCTTGAATATGTTGTCCATGCATTATAGACAAGAATCCAAATCTTAACACCTTCCAACATACATCCAAAAAGGAAAATGCTGAAATAGATTATTTCCGGGGATTGTGTTTTTTCAAAATTGACGTAAATGACGCATAATGTTATTGCTGTGAAAACAACGAAAATGATGGAAGCCAAAAAAGCGGCCATGAAATTAAAGCCTGCGATTTTGCTGTTTCCAAAAAAATTGAACAGACGGTTCACATCTTGTGGTGGTGTGATGTTTCCTGCCATGAAATGTATGATTGAAACTGCGGCGGTTGCGATTATGAAGGCTATGGTGACCGAGAAAAAAGTCATCAAAAGTTTGTTGCGTGCATTTAAAGTCATGCATAAAGAATAACCCGAACATAAATTTATGTAAAGATAGCATTTTAAAAACCGAAATTCATTGTATATGGCTTTTGCCGCATACAAGGATTTGATATGAAGAAAACACTTGCTTCTATGGTTATGTTATTTGTGTTTCTGCACATCGCTGTTTCCGGTGATGTAGCTGCTTTCTATGACATGGGCTTTTCCACGGACAGCGGAACCTATGTCTTTGGACAGTATGGAAGAACAGACAAGGATTTCCATGGTTATGCTGAAATATATGTGGTGGATGTCGCCAAGAACGATTTTGTTGCTGACGGTGTTTTTTGTTCAACAGACAAGACAGGCAAATCTGGCATAGAAGTTTTTAAGCAGTTGAAAGACAACAAGAAAAATTTTTTGTCTAAGTATGGTGTTAAACCTGTTCCTCCTGAGAATGTCCTGTATGTGAGAGGTGGCACAGATGTGGATGCCGCAAAAAAAATAGTTTTCAAGGACTTTGAGAATTCAACGGAACAAGAACAAGTATATTACAACATCCAACTTGTTCCCATGTACGAAGGCAAAGGCAGTAACACAAAATCTTCTTTCTATATCATAATGGAAAGAAAGGACGCAAACGGCAAAATGCTTTCAAGACAAGTTGTCGGCAATCCGGATATAAAACGTAAAGGCGTGACAGGTTATACCATTGACAAAATTTTCACGAACCAGGAGGGAACGGGGATAGTGTTCTTGGTGGAAAAAACCATTGCCGACAAGACAGGTGTTTCTATTCGATACATGGTGGAGACTGCAAACCTTTTGGAAATTGAAAAAAACGAAAGTCCAAAAGAAAACGGTTCCATAATAAAATCCGTTAAAAAAGTGCAAAAAGAGGAAGAACCGTCCGTATTGGTTGAAAAATAACTTGCAATTTGCTTGTGTTGGACAAGACAAGTGAGGTTTGGGTTCCATTAAAAAAGTTTTGTTTTGTTGTTTCCTATGTTTTTTCTAAAAGCGAAAGGACAGAAACGTTTAGAACTTTTGCAAACACAACTAACTCTATGTCTGTGACAAATCTCTTTCCGCACTCAATACGTTGTATCGCATTTTTGTCCAAGTCCAAGCCGTAAAGTTGTAACTTTTCTGCCAAAGCTCTTTGCGACATTGTAGGAGAGATGCTTTTTCTTGTTTTTGCAATGTTAATTCCTGAAATATTGTTAAGGGCACCGTTCTTGTTTTTATACATAATCCTTAAATTGACATTCAGTGCTTGTCAATTGACAAAGTATATGATATTCTGTTGGCGTAATTGACATTTAGTAGATGTCAATTATAAAGATGATTTTGGAGGATTATGTATGAAGAAGCAACACGACGAAAAAATGTTCAACGTCAAGAACATCAAAAAAGGCTTGCAAATCGGTGTTTTGGGTACGGCATTGGCCGCCAACACCATGATGTTCACCAACTGTACACACGACAACGGTTGTTCAAATGGACATTACGAAGGCTGTCCACATTGGGAAAAACCCAATGTCAAAACCGCCCAATTGGGTAACGGTAATTATACCATGACCTGTTTTATGGTTGAAACCCAAACGGGTGACGCAGAAAAGGATGTTAACGACAGCTTAACCAAAGCCGAAAGTTATATCAAGGGCTTGCTAGACGGGTTTAGCCAACCTTTAAAAGCAGAAATGACAAAAGGATTTGATCAAGATTTACAAGCAAAGTTTGAATCTCTTCAAAACGGAAGTGCATTTACGCCGAACCAAATGAGCGGTTTTGACCTTGCTATTACCGATTTGCGTGATGTTTGTAAACCGGTGATTAATGAAATTAAGAATAACATTAATGACCCTATTGACCAACGCCGTTTTGTTTGTTGTTATAATGTCCTAGGTAACAAGGTGTATAAGTATGGTTGTGGTGATAGTTTTGGTGGTATCTATGGGAAAAATAATACGCAAGAAAATTATGACTTTAATAAATCGCTTGCTATTACTGAGTGGACTGATTTGTATGGTAAAGCTGCTGCTGCTGATTTTAATGCTGATATCGAAAACGGATGCACTAATGTTACAAACGGAATGGATAATTTGATTGAACAAGCCGCCACCAACATGGGTAACGTTACCGGCAATGACCTACGCAGTGTGGTTAACCTGTCCTTGAATGTTTTTTCCTTTGACGCAATGCACGATTGCTACAGTCATATCTATGACAAACATATAGATGAAAGCTGTGTATCAGTAGATGATGAACCCATTTTAGGTTATTAAAAAATA
>JAZSMM010000348.1:0-5210 GCA_045535895.1 Treponema sp. | reverse complement strand
TATGGCTGTAATTCATTGCGGCTGGATTTATCTGAAAGAAGCCGTAAAAAACCAGCCCAATATTCACCGCCGGAAAGATTGTGCAAGGCAAACCAGTCTTGACTTGTAAAAAGACTTTCAGCGGCTTCATCCTGCAACAATTCTTCCTGTACAATCGGAACATCGCTAGAAGTCGACTTTTGCACCAAAGACTGGGAAGACAAAGCAAGCAAGCAGGAATTCAGCAGAACAAACACAAATATATTTTTTTTCAATGCAAGCCTCCGGGAAAGCCCGAAACCGAATTATCCTTGTTTTCCATGAATTTTGAACGCCCGTCATACCAAACAGGAGATACACGACTGGCGGCCGCAGAGTCCCCTTCAAGCTCCCCGTGGAATTTGTTGCCCGTAATGCTGGCAGAAACACCGCTCAACTCCGCAACCCTTCCCAAGTTCGCATAAACCCTGCAGTCGCTGTTCGCAAGGTTAAGCAATCCGGCGGACATTGAGAAAACCACAGCCGTAGGGGACACCGCCGTGTATCTGCCGCCGTTCACAGTCAAGTTTGTGCGTACACCAGAGAACAAAGACGCATATCTACCCGAACGAACAGTGACACCGCAGTCGTCCAACGTCACGGTAGAGGAGTCCGCGGCAAACACTGAACCTGTTTCCGGGAAGGCGGCGACAATCTCGCAACCAACAAAAGAAGCCGTGGCATCATTTATCACAAAGAAAGAAGAAGAACCAACTGAAGAGTCGCCGTCC
Organism: Treponema sp.; assembly: GCA_045535895.1. Taxonomy (GTDB): domain Bacteria; phylum Spirochaetota; class Spirochaetia; order Treponematales; family Treponemataceae; genus Treponema_F. The sequence goes on along the minus strand of JAZSMM010000348.1, from coordinate 4,461 downwards.
AATTCCAAGACGCAATTCGTAAACGCCACCTTGGAACCAGATCTTACAACAATTTTGGCGTTTCCTTCAAGTTTAAGGCCAGAGTCATTGCCTATTCCATGAAGCTCACAATACGGCGGCACAACAACATCACGAGTCATTGTGAATATTCCGTCTATGTGAATGCGCTTGAAGTCGTCCGAGCCGGCACTGGAGAACACTTGTTCCAAACTAGAAAAAGGTCTTGCCAAACTTCCATCCGGAACTCCCGAAAAAGAGGCGTTTGCGGAAACGTAATAATTGAAAGGATCTATTACAACACGATATTCCACAAGGGAACTGACGTTGCCAAAAGAGTCCTGACTGTAGGCGGAAACGGAATACATCACTGCACTGCCGTTAGAAGAATCCAACTTTATTGGAATGCCGTCATAAGGCTTGAAGTCGGACGAAAGAGAAGAAGATGAGTAACCGCCCAAGGCAACTTCCATATCGCTGAATCCGTCATTTTTCTCTGCAACAAGGGAAACATTGTAAAACAAGGACGAATCCACGGAACCAAGAAAATCAAACGTGACGGGACTTCGGTTGTAAAACAAATCCGTACCGGGAACTATAACAGGTCTTGCCGGCGGTTCTTTGTCTACTTCAACAGATATTTCAAACGAACCTTGGTAAAGTTTATCCAGATAAATGTCCACAACGAATTCTTCCGACAGCCTTTCGCCATAAAAAGCATCTATGACCAAACTAGGGACAGGCTCGCAATCATGCCCAGAAAATGCGATGGTATAATCTCCACCCGGAGAAAGGACGACAGACGTGTTACATTTATAGTCCATTTCAAGCTCTGGTTTTGGCGGCAACACAACGGAATAAACAGGATTTGCAGGATCATAGGCAACACTTTGCCAATAAATTGTATGGGCTTGGCTTCTGTCCACATACACAGAACCTGCGGCTTCCGCCCAGAACCCGTCGTCAATGCAGTAAATCAATTTGGTTCGGTTGAACGTGATGTAATCCCAGTCGGAAACAATGAAAGGCGGTTGTTCTTCTTCTGCAAACTGCATGTCGGTTTCTAGCGGATTAGACAAAGACTCGCCTGCGGAATGGCTTGCAGTTGCAATTACAAAACGCCAATAATTCACACCGTCCGTGACCGTGCATGGAACATATCTTGCAGGAAAAGAACCGCCTGCAAGAGTCAACGCCCTTCCATGTATGTCGGGAACAGTATTTTTTCCAAGACAGTAAAGAAATTCCTCTGGAATGGGGATTGTATCGCCAGAGGAATACAACATGACAGGTTCCCTTGTGTCAAACGGAAGCCGCCAAGAAACATCGGGTTGACGGACGGTATAGGGAATACGGATATGCTCTGTCGTTCCGTCTTCCGCCACAACTGCAATTCGTAACGGCACGGAACCTTCCGCATCTATGAGAACAGGTCCGTCATAAGCAAATCCAAAGCTCAACGGATCAGAACCAGTGAAAGAATAATAAACCTCGAACGAATCAGGCACGTCCAAAATCAACGCCTGCTTGTTTGCCCATGTTCCTTCCACTGGACTGACAACCTGCAAAACCGACTCGGGTTGAGAGGCAAACAAAAAAGGAAAGAAAACAAAGCCCAAACAAACAAGGCATAATTTTTTTTTCATCAAAGCGTACCGCCTTTTATGAAATCGAATCAAAAACTTCCCTGAGCTCTGGATCTTGCTTGAAATAATATTCTTCAAGTTCCTCTTTTGAAAGACCAATGAGCTCATGACTCATGTAATGAATCCACAAATCTTCTTCCGGCTTGGTTATGGTGAATTTCCTGCACCAATAGTCAGGCTGTATAGGAAGTTGCTCCTCGTAATATGTAAAATACTTGTAATCATGCACTGCGACTTTTATGTCTTTTCTAGGGATACCCTTTTCAAGCAGAAGTTCCACCAGATAATTTATCGTCTTGCCGGAATCGAATATATCATCCACCAGAAGAATTTTATCTCCATGTCGCAGATGTTCCGGGGAATACGTCCAACCGTCAACCATCACACGGTCGTGCTGGCGAATGTCTGAATAAGAACGAGCTACGACAGCAGCGTAAAGAACAGGATGAACGTCTTTGCGTGCAATTTTGAAATACTCGCTCACGACATTTGCAACATAGGCGCCGCCTCGTAACGACACGTAAATTACATCCGGAATAAATCCGTCCATGTGAATTCTGTGCGCCATTTTCAACGCCCCGTTACGAACCGTATCATACGGAAGGAATTCTTTTTTCATAAACAAAACCTCGTTCTGGAATAATACAAAAAATCACGGGAGTGTACAAGGCAACCCCCAAAAAAAGACAAGCTCATCGGTTTTATTCAACCTGCCCTCTGAGTGAGGCTGCAAGTTCTTTCCATACAACCTTGTCTTTGTCACTCAATGCGGCGAATTCCTTTTGCTTGCCCCATGCGGAACAGTCGATAAAGCGCTTTGTACGTTCCACAAGGCTGACGAATTTTTCTTCTTGGAAAACAGAAAGCCATTTAGGAATTTTCCTTCCTTTTAGTTCAACCAGTTGGGCATAATGCGGAACACAAAGACCTTCAGAAGAACAAAAGAACTGTCTGAACTCCTCGTCGGCTTTAGCGTCATCATTTCCTTCCGCGATAAAAGTGAGGAATTCCTTTTCTATCCTATGTCGTTCGGCACAGGCAGGACATGGCATCTTGTATTTTCGCATTTTACGCTTCTTAAAGTCTTGGATATAGTCGTCCAACGTACCCTGCCCCAGAATCGCCACGGCAAGACCGTCCCTGTAGCCAAGCAAAGCCTTTGCATGACCTGCACAAAACCCGCCGGCCTCACGATACTGGGCACGGAAAGTCCTGTCCGAAATATGCTCAAACAACATTCCGTCGATGTAACGGTCTATCCTTTCGGCAATAATGCGACAAACAGGACATCCTTCGTTTTGACAAGCCTTTTGCAATGCGAAATAATTTACGTGTTTTTCTGCCATGTATGAATTATACCATGAAACAAAGTCTGTGCCAACAAATATCTTCTTTGGAATTTAATCCAATTTCATTATCAATTCCAAAACACGGCCGGCACTCACCTCCAAATCCCGTCTTGTAAGTGCACCCATCTCCATGGCTTTTTTTACACGTTCAGGGTAACCGCAGGCCATCTTTACATCATTGCCGGCTTTGATTTCCTTGTAGTGTTCAGCCCTGTTCCACCAGTCCGTCACGACCAAACCCTTAAAACCCCATTCGTCCCTAAGAATGTCCGTCAACAAATCCTTGCATTCAGATGCACGATGACCGTTTATGATGTTGTATGAGCTCATAATCACCCAAGGGTTGGCTTCTTTTACAAGAATCTCAAAACCTTTCAAATAGATTTCACGGGCGGCTCTCTCTGAAAGTCTGGAATCGCTATGCTTGCGGTTGGTCTCCTTGTTGTTGCAAGCAAAATGCTTTGCACAGGCCGCCACCTTTTGGGATTGGATTCCCCTTGTCATCGCCGCAGCCATTTTACCGGAAACCAAAGGATCTTCCGAGTAATATTCAAAATTCCTTCCGCAAAGCGGGCTTCTGTGAATGTTTAAAGCCGGGGTTAACCAGATAGCCAAATTGTTTTCCTTCAATTCCTTTCCGCCGGCGGCTCCCACTTTTTCTACAAGTTCCACATCCCAAGAACTTGCAAGAGCTGTAGCACAAGGCCAGGCTGTCGTGTTTACACCGCATACAGGAGCGATTCTTACTCCGGCAGGTCCGTCTTCTGTCATTACGTTTGGGATGCCGTATTCAGGAAGATTGCCAATACCGCACGTGTTGCTTACACCAAGGTTAGGTTGTCCTCCAAGCAAATGAATCAAGTCATCGTCGTCAAGTTGGGCAATAAATTCGTCCAGGGAAAGTCTACCTTCCACAACATCAATCAAAGGTCTGGCACCTTTGGCAAAGGGGGTCATCAAAAAATACTTGTCACGGCCCTTTGTGGCGGGAAACATTCCCTCCGTGTCAACTCCTTTCATCTTGTCAAAAATGCAGGAATTTGGGTTGTTTGGAGGACTTGCAGGTAGTTGCTCAAAAGTACCGTCCGAAAGCATTCGTTTTTCCAAACTGCTTGGCACAAGTTTTGCGGACAGTTGTTCCACTATCTCATCTTGTTCCAGGACAAGCACAAAATCCGTTTTTGCCGCAGATGCCACATTGCTTCCTACATAGAATTCGTAAACACCTTTTTCCAAAACATATGCGGATTTTTTGATTTTCCCCAAGTCGTCATAAGAAGCCATGGAATTCTTGTCAAAGGAAAACTCAAGAACTTGGGATTCACCTGGCTGCAGTAACCGTGTCTTTGCAAAAGCCCTCAATTCTTTTGCGGGTTTTTTCAACACTCCCTGCGGAGCTTTTGAATAGACTTGAACAACTTCTTTGCCTGGGAATTCCCCTGTATTCGTTACTTTTACGGAAACATGAA
>JAZSMM010000345.1:0-1629 GCA_045535895.1 Treponema sp. | reverse complement strand
AAAATAACCGCGGTTACCAAAAAAAGAACCATGGTTACCAAAAAAGTAACCACGGTTATCGCTGTTTCCTCTGTTTTTGCCTTGACTCTTTGCCTGTTTTGTGCTTTGTCTTTTTGCTTTACACCTTTCCTTTCCTGGATTATAATGGGACTGAGGAATCCCATGGAAAAACAAAGAAACTACATTTGCCCTACAAGATTGCTTGGCATGACTGGTTTTGTCGCTTTGGCGGCTGGAACGGCTTTAAACCTTGTCTTTGGAGCAAACTTTCCAGGTTCCCTTGTTCCCAATACCAATGTGGCAACCCCCGTTGTCAACGGTTTTTGTGCCTTGATGTGCTTGGTGTTCATTTTCCTTCCACAGAAAACCGGTCTTCTACTTTTCATTCTTGTGGTACAAAGCGTATATGACGTTTTGACCGGCTATGAACTTTTGGGTATGTTCCATTTCCTTCTGGTGAATTTGGTTTTGTTTTGTAAAGGGTTCTACAAGACCAAGGCTGGAACAAAGACATTGATTATCGGCATTGTATGGCTTTTGCTTTTGACAACACTTTTTTCTTTTGGGGTGGACAGGTTTGTCTTTGCCCTTGTGGTTTCACTTTTTATGGCTTCGGCTTTCGCTTATATTTATTATCTTTTGTTCAACCAACTTTCGTTCCTGCTGCCGGAAAGGAAAGAAGGCAAAACTCCTGCAAAAATTTCGCTACCAACTCCGGGCAGTTTTTTGAGTCTGTCCAAGTTGCCTCTTACAGACAGGCAGTGCCGGTGCATTCGTCTATGTGAAAAGGAAGATTTGTCATACAAGCAAATTGGTGACAAACTTTACATTAGTGAATCCGCAATAAAAAAAGACATGGCCACAATCTTTGACCTGTTCGGCGTTCAAAACAAAGAACAATTCAGGATTCTTCTTAGCCGCTACCAACTAAAAGAATAGGCAAGCACTGCAAGTACCGTGAACCATCTCGTAGTTTTGCCCCCGCATGTACGAACGTACCCCTGATAACTTCTTTGTAAAAAACAGTTTTCCCACTCATACGAACACCTCCCTATTGCCTACTCCGGCAAGACGATTGCACTCCTTTCAACAAGACGAAAAATCGAAGCACTTTTTTCGTAAAAAAAGTTTATTGGCACCTTTTCCTCTGGCAATCTTCTTGTGTCCAGGTCAAAGACAAACAGGAACTCCTCCCCGTCGTATTCCGGGTAGAAGCAGTAGGATTCCCCGGCCACGGTGAATTCCTCTGCCGGCCTTCCCCTTTGCAGTGAAAACTCGTAGCCTCCGTCCTTTATCCATATTATCACGGGGTCGTCCTCGTAATATGCGCATTTAAAAAGCCTTCCTGCAACTTCATACTCATTTTCCCCAACCTTCCGTACGTCAAAGTCGAATTCGGGATGCCCATAGAAATCCCACCCGGAACATCCCGCAAGGACAGCAACCATGGCAAGCACTGCAAATACCGTGAACCATCTCATAGTTTTGCCCCCGCATGTACGAACGTGTCCCTGATAGCTTCTTTGTCCGACTGCCCAGGATACAGGCTGCACAACCTTTCTATGTAGTCTTCTATGGACTGCACGTCCTTTGACTTCAGAGCATTGAACATCTGCCCCACCATGTATC
>JAZSMM010000174.1:0-5783 GCA_045535895.1 Treponema sp. | reverse complement strand
CCCCCGTACATTAGAATTGACACCCTTTGCGCCTAGTGCTGATAGTAAAATGCAGGATATGGAACATCTAGCCTCAATTCGCTAGTCAATGAGTCAAGTCGGATCGTAGCCATGTCGTTCTGTGAGCCAAGGAGTTGGGAGCTCTAATTGTCTTCCTAAGACCGCTTGGCCCTCCGACTTCCCCCGTACATTAGAATTGACACCCTTTGCGCCTAGTGCTGATAGTAAAATGCAGGATATGGAACATCTAGCCTCAATTCGCTAGTCAATGAGTCAATCAACTGGCTGTCGAAAGTTTGATTGCCTGCCAAGCTCCTTCTTAGGATTTTTGTTGCTCCCATGATATATTTATAAAAAGAATTTTCTGCTTTTGGATAATAGTGAACCAATTCAGAAAGATTCAAATCTTCTGTTTGAAGCATTGCGTCTACGGCTTCTTCAAAACGGCTTATCTTGTCTATTAGACCATTTTTCAACGCTTGTTGAGCTGTATAGATTCTTCCGTCGGCAAGTTCCACTACGTTTTGCAATGAAAGGTTGCGGCTTTGCGCAACAATTCCAGTAAATTGGTTGTAACATTCTTCTGCAATGGATTGCATGATTTGCTGGTGTTCCGCTGTGACAGGAGAATTTATTCCCAGCATGTTTTTGTTTCTGCCTGCGGTAAAAGAGCTCATCTTGATTCCATGTTTTTCCATTAACCCGGACAAATCAAATGATTGACCTGCTATCACTCCAATTGAACCTGTAAGGGTGTTTCTGTTTGCAATGATGTAATCGGCGGCACATGCAATATAATATCCCCCGGAAGCTGCCATAGGCCCAAGGTATGCCCAAACCGGTTTGTCGCTTGATTCCTTGTAGTTCACAAGTTCTAGGTACACTTCGTCTGATTGGTAGACTCCGCCACCCGGAGAATCTATATAAAGCAGAATCCCTGTGTTGTGTTCGTCATTAGAAAGTTCATATATTGTGTCAAGCAACCAACTCTGATCATAGGTCGTATTTTTATCTTCTATCACGCCTTCTATGTGCAGCACCGCAATATAATTTTTTGACGAACGGGGCGGCAACGTGGAAAAACTAAAAGAAATTTCAGGCGAATGAACTGCACTTGAAAAGATTTCGATGTTTGTTTCTGTTGTCAAAAATTGGAAGACAATTGAACCCACTGCCATAACGACGATGGTCAAGAAAACTATGAGCCCAGATTTTTTAAGTTTTGGTTTGTTCTGTCCGTTTGTTTTGCTTTTACCCATTTTATGAATCCCTATGGAAAAATATTATATAAAAGACAAGTTTTTTTTACAACAATTCTTCAACTTGACGTGGAAAGATTTATTTCATAGAATTACGCAGGCAGGAGAAAAAGCATGAAGTCTAGTCGCATTGTAAAATTGAGTCCATACAAGCCGGGAGAGCAGCCCAAGGACAGGGATTATATCAAGTTGAATGCCAACGAAAATCCATATCCGCCTTCACCAACAGTTGTCCAGGCTGTTTCGTCCTTGCTTTCCTTGAATCCTAATGCAATGGCTCTTTATCCAGATCCGGATTCCAAGAAGTTAAGGGAAGCTGTGGCGGAACTTTTGAATGCGACCGGCGGTGTTCTTTCCAGAACGCAAATTCTTTCGGACTGTAGTTGCGTTCCCGCCCAAAAGGACGGTTTAGCCTTTGAAATTACGCCCAACATGATTTTTGTGGGTAACGGCAGCGACGAAGTCTTATCCTTTGTTTTTTATGCTTTTTTTGGAAGCGACCGTTTTGTTGTTCAGCCAGAGCATACTTATAGTTTTTATCCTGTTTATGCAGGTTATTACGATATTCCGCTAAAAAAAATTCCCCTAAAAACAGATTTTTCAATTGATTGTGATTCAATGGTACAAGCGGCAAAAGATTTGGATTCAGGTATGATTTTTGCCAATCCCAATGCCCCGACAGGAATTGCCTTGTCCCGTGAGCAGGTAAGGGAAATGCTTTTGGCCGCACCTAAAAATCGTGTTCATGTGGTTGACGAAGCCTACGTTGATTTTGGAGGAGAAAGTTGCCTTTCACTTTTGGCGGATTTCCCCAATTTGTTGATAGTCCGAACTTTTTCAAAAAGTCTGTCTTTTGCTGGAATGCGGTTGGGATTTGCCGTTGCTAACCCTGAACTTATTTCGACTTTGCATGTTGTTAAAGATTCTTTTAACCACTTTCCTGTAGATGCAATTACTCAGGTTGCAGGGACTGCCGCTTGCGGCTGTCCGGCGTACTATGTGGAAAACGCTAAATCTATTTGCAAAAGTCGTGAGGACTTTATTGTGTTTTTGCAAAACCGTGGTTGGCAAGTCCTTCCTTCTAAGACTAATTTTGTTCTTGCGGCTAAGGAAGGTCTTGCCGGGGATGAGATTTACCGCCGCATAAAAAGGCAGGGTGTTTTGGTTAGGCATTTTGCTGGCTGTGGAGTGGAAAACTTTGTTCGCATGACCATTGGAAATCCACAGCAAGTGGAATCCCTGAAAAAAGCGATTGTAACTTTGGATGATTAAATTATTATGAAAAATTTGCATTGTAGACTTTGCTTTTATGGAGGAAGTGAATGAGATTTGTTGTGTTGTCTGACATGCACGGGGATATGGGTTATATAGACCGACTGGACGACGAGTTCAAGGCTTGCGACGCTGTGATTTTTGGGGGGGATTTTGCCCGTTTTAACGAGGCAAGTACAGGACTTCCTGCTTTGAAAAAACTGATTGAAAAACACGACTCCGTTTTTGCCGTCCTTGGCAACTGTGACGAACCAGATTTTCTGGAGAAACTGGAAGAGGAGGATGCTTGTGTTCAAGGTGAACTTGTGTTCCGTGACGGACTGGTTTTTGCGGGTAGTGGAGGAGCTCTTAAGTTTACAGGAACAACTCCCAACGAACGCAGCGACGAGGAACTTCTTTCTGATTTGCGTTTAGCATTTTCACAGCAGGAAAAACAAGAAAACGTGTCCTGGCCAAATATGATAGCAATTATGCACCAACCACCAAAAGACACCGCCTGCGACATGATAAGTGGTGGTGTTCATGTTGGTTCTGTTTTGCTAAGGGATTTCATAGAAAAAGTTCAGCCGCTTGCGGTTGTGACTGGCCACATACATGAGTCGGCAGGCATTGACAGTGTTGGTTCCACAGTTGTCATAAATCCAGGTTCCCTTGCGGAAGGTCGTTATGCAGTTTTGGAGGTCGTATGTGACGGCAACGGAAAATGGGTTGTGGAGAAGGCGGAGCTAAAAGAAATCCCAAGCGATTGATTTTCTTTCATGTTGTGCGCTTTTAATCGCAGACAACGATTCTAAATCCCATGTAGTTGTATGCTTCGTTCGGGTCGTAGGCGTAGCGATCTCCACAATAAATGAAGCCGGTGTACGGGCTCCAGCTACCGCCACGGCTTACTCGTTCTGCGCCGATTTCTGGTCCTGTGCTGCGGCTTCCTGGAATGTCTTCTGTGTAGGATGCATACCAGTCCCAGCAATATTCCAATATGTTTCCGCTCATGTCAAACAGTCCCATGGCGTTGGCGTTTCCAGTACCCGGAGCAGCGTTTTGAGCGAAAGGTGTTCCGGCTGTTCCCACTGTCATTGTTCGGTTTGTGTTGCCGTCAAACCAGGCTATAGCTGCTTCTGGAACTGAATTGTCACTTTCTCCCTTTTGGTTTACGGCGCCACTAGCAAGAGCTCCGCTTTGGTAGCCGGATGGAGTTCGTCGTGCTGCGTATTCCCATTCTGCCTCTGTGGGCAGTCGGAACCCATTTGCTTGCCAATTGCACAAAGCCAAGTCGCATGCGACGGTGTCTGTGGAGTCACGCAGAACCTGACCATTGTATGTATAACAAGGAGTACGTCCTTCTTTTTCGCTGAAAGCGTTGCACCACACAATTGCGTCATACCAACTTATGTTTGTGACCGGTTGGAATCTTCCGTCTTCTGTCGGTTCTTTCCCCCTTCGTCCGGAAGACCCCTGTTGACCCGGGTTGCAAAAATTATAGCCGTTTTCTTCTGCCCAAAGACGTACTTCATGCCATATCCTGTAGGACGTTTCGTAGCGGTTGATTCTGAAAGGACGAATCCAACGACGTGCCGTGTATGACTGGGTGTTTTCTCCGATTACATAGACGTCATATTCAATGTCTTTGGTAATATCTGGACCAAGCAGAACAAAATCTATGTCCAAGGGTTGTTGAAAAGGAATTTCATGGGATGTTTTGGCAGAACCAAATACAGCTGTGGATTCGTAGGCTGCAGAAAACACTATTGAAAAAAGAAAAGTCAGCATCATTAAGATTGATTTGTTTTTCATCGGATTCCCCCTGCATGTCATTTTATAGAATAACGGTTGTGAATGGATGTTGTTACATTTTCAAATCCTTTCAAGTTTTTGCTCCTGAATTTTCATCAAATGCATGAGTTGCCTTTCTTTTCTGCGCTGTGCCCTTGTTTTGCGAGAGGGTTTGTGCGTGGCTTTTTCTTTTAAAAGCACTTTGGCCGCAATCAATGCAGTGGCAAGACAGACAACAGATATAATTATTATACCAAACCATCCACTTTTCATAAACGGTAACGGGACATTCATTCCGAAAAAACTTGTGATAAAAGTTGGAATCATTAATATAAGCGAGATTGTCGTTAGTTTTTTCATCACTATGTTCAAGTTGTTGGAAATTACGGAAGCAAATGCATCCACCATTCCTGCAAGGATGTTGCTGTAGGTGTCTGTCATTTCTATGGCCTGTCTGTTGTCAATTTCCACATCCTCAAGCCAGTCCCGGTCGTCGGCATCAAAGGTGAGCAACCGGGTTTTTGTGAGTTTCTCCAAAAGAAGTTGGTTGCTTTTGAGCGATGTGGTAAAATATTCCAATGATTTTTCCAAGTTCAAAAGTTGAATCAACTCATTGTTTTTTACGGATTGTTGGAGTTCGTTCTGGATTGTAGTGGAACGCCGGTTTATTTCTTTTAGATAACGAAGAAACATTGTGTCTGCGCGGCTGAGTATTTTCACAATGAAGGCAGGAAAATCTGCCAAAGAAAGACCTTTCATGCGGTTTGTTGTAATGTCTTTTAGAACTTCGCAATCCGTCCAACATATCGTTATTATTATGTTGGAATATACAATTATACCCAAAGGCGCGGTAAAATAACTTATGTCGTCGGAGGGAACGAACACCGGAATGCGGGCTATCGTAAGGGTGTATTCGTCGTCTTTTTCTATGCGAGAAAGTTCGTCCGGGTCAAGAATGTCAAGGATGTGCTCTTGCTGGACATGAAAGTCTTCTTCCAAAACCCGGATGTCCTCACGGGTTACGGAGCGGGCGTCAACCCACAGGTTTGCGTTTGGATTGACTTCATCGTAATCTTTTTTTACAAGACGACCTTCTTCTTGCTGCCAATATGTAATCATACAACTGTCCTTCTAAATCGTTTGTGCAGGGCATTGCGCCCAAAGATGAGCCTGAAAGGCATAAGTGATAGTCGATAGTGATACTTCCAGGGTCGCAATCCATAAATATGCCTCCTTGATTTAGAAGTTACAATGTCCACAGACTGAATAAACTATAACGAAAAAAAAAGGTAAGTGCAAGAAGCAAAAAGAACCAATCCGTTCTGTAAATGTTTTGTATTATTATAGACAAAAAACAGAAAAAATATATTATAAAACCATAAAAGGGTTACAAATGAACGCTTCAACGCTTCAACGCTTCAACGCTTCAACGCTTCAACGCTTCAACGCTTCAACGCTTCAACGCTTCAACGCTATAAA
>JAZSMM010000264.1:0-5132 GCA_045535895.1 Treponema sp. | reverse complement strand
CTTGTGTTCGTCGTGATGGCGGCCCAGTTCGAGTCCCTCGCAGACCCGTTCATCGTGTTCTTTTCCATCCCCCTGCTGCTCATAGGCGTGGTGGCAATCTACAAGCTGACGGGGCAGGTCCTGAGCCTGTATTCCTACGTTGGAATAGTTTCGTTGGTTGGAATCGTCGTCAACAACGGAATCGTGCTTGTGGACTTCACCAACCAACTTGTACGGGAAAAAACCCCGGTAAGGAAGGCATGCATAATGGCAGGACGCAACCGCCTTCGGCCCATACTTATGACAACGCTCACTACCGTACTGGGAATGGTTCCCATGGCTTTCTTCCCGGGCGAAGGAGCGGAATCCTTGCAGCCCATGTGTCTAACCCTTGTGGGAGGTCTTATCTCCGGAGCGTTTATGACACTGTTCGTCTCTCCCGTGCTGTATTCAATGATAAACAAACGCAGGGAAAAACGCTTTGACAACCCGGACTCCTTGATGAACCAGATGATAGAACTGGACGAGATGGAAGGCAAAAAAAGGATTTCCGTGGCGACGGGCTTCACAGAATAGGTTTCCTTTGTCATAATGCATACTATGAGCATCACGTTCAAGGAACTACCCGTATACCAGCAAAAGCAACGAATATTGGACACATTGGCCGCAAACCAAGTGGTCGTGGTCCAAAGTCCCACAGGGTCGGGCAAGACCACGCAATTACCCGTGATATTGCACGAGGCAGGATACTCCAACAACGGTGTGATTGCCGTCACACAACCTAGAAGAATTGCGGCCCTAAGCGTAAGTGAATTCATCGCAAGGCAGTTGAACACTAGTCTTCCGGGGCTGGTGGGCTACAAAATGCGCTTTGAGGACAACACAGACTCCACGACACGCATAAAAATAATGACGGACGGCATTCTCTTGCAAGAGATGAAGCTGGATCCCTGGTTGTCCAAATATTCACTCGTCATGGTGGACGAAGCCCATGAACGCAGCCTTAACATAGACTTTGTGTTGGGGTTGCTGAAAAGGGTCTTGGCTGCCCGGCCAGATTTCAAAGTAATAGTTTCTTCGGCCACAATGAACACGGAAGTTTTCTCCAACTATTTCGACGGCTGCCCAATCGTCACGATAGACACTATAACCTACCCGGTGACCCTTGTGTACGACCCTCCCGCAGTCCCCGTAAGCACCACAAGCCCGGCTGCAGGAGAGGCCCTCTTGGCGAAAATCGAACAGACCATAGGCAGGGTACTGGACAACCACGAACCGGGGGACATACTTTGCTTTCTTCCCGGAGAAAAAATAATCAAAGACTGCATCAGGCGGCTTTCTTACGCACCTTTTGGAAGAAAACTCCATATAGTGCCGCTTTACGGCAGGCTTGCCAAAGAAGAACAAGAGCGTGTGTTCGACCAACCTCCGTTCGGCAAAAAAAAAGCCGTGATAGCCACCAACATAGCGGAAACCAGCGTGACAATACCTGGAATCACCACGGTGATAGACACGGGACTTGCAAAACTGAATTATTACAACCCCCGAACGTTCACCTCCAGCCTGGAAGAAACCCATGTGTCCAAGGCTTCCTGCAACCAACGCAAAGGCAGGGCAGGACGCACACAAAGCGGCGTCTGCTACCGACTTTACACCCAGAAAGAATTCAACCAGCGGCAAACATACACCACCGAAGAAATATACCGCACGGACTTGTCCGAGGTTGTCCTTCGCATGGCGGAACTGGGGATAAAGGACTTTGAACAATTCGACTTTATTTCCCCTCCTGCACAAGACGGAATGAAAGGCGCGGTGGAAACACTGCATATGCTTGATGCGCTGACAAGCGACAACACGCTTTCGCAAATAGGAAAACTGATGGTGGAATTCCCTCTTATGCCAAGGATAAGCCGTATAATCGTGGAATCCATACTGCGATACCCTGATGTATTGGAAGAAGTGTTGATAGCCGCCGCTTTCCTTTCGGCACAATCGCCTTTTGTGCTTCCACCTGGGGAAGAAATGGACGCACGGAAGGCACACCACGCATTTCGTGACATACAGGGAGATTTTGTTTCATATGTAAAATTATTCCGCACTTACATGACCATGAAGAACCCATCAAAATTCTGCAAGAACAACTACCTGGACGAACGTGTCATGGCGGAAATCCTGAACATAAAGCAGCAGCTTGAACAGATTGCCTCCGACTTAGGACTTCCCATAACAGGCGGTGGCAAAAGCGACGACTATTTGTGCTGCATAGCAACAGGAATGATACAGTTTGTATGTGTAAGAGAAGGCAGGGAAACCTACAGGACATTGACGGCAGACCATATCCAAATACACCCCGGTTCAAGCATGTTCAGGAGTGAACCAATGTACATAGTCGCTGGGGAGATTGTACGGACCTCGCGAATGTTCGCCATGTCCGTCTCTCCTCTTACCACAAGCATACTTGCAAAAATTTCACCCCACCTTGAACAACGACTGAAAAGTAAGCAGGGAAAGACAAAGCGGAAAGGCGAATCTGTAAGGCAGACGGACATACCTTGCAAAAAAAATAATTCTTCCGCAAAAAAAACAGACGGAAAGACGGACAAAAATGTACAGACTGTAAGGATTGGAACAAAGGAATTCGAGCTGCAAAAAATCAAGGGCAAAAAGACAATCGTAATGGAGCTTGCACAATTAAAGGAAGCGTTGCACGAGGAACACGACAAGGGAAGACTTAACCAACTTGGCGGTTTGAAAGTAAGAATAAAACTGGGAAACCACGAGCTTTTGAATGGAGAGAAAGCCGAACTTGCATTCAAACTGGTAAAAAGGTTGGATTTGAATCCCGTAAGCGAATGTGAATGGAACAAGCGACAGAACATGAGTCTGGGAGAGTCAACGGCTCACAATCATATAAAAACAAATTCCGAGCAGAGTTCTGGCACTGACTTCCTCATAAATCAACTCGACATGGTATTGCGTGTGACCGTGGCCAAGCAAAAAAGCAAGGAACTGGGATTTATCTGCTTGTTCACGGACGGAAGAGGCACATATTGGCTAAAGGTTTCAAGGGGATTCACCACGGCGTTAAATGAAAGCCTTTCCAGCCTGGAAACATTGATTGACGAGGCGGCAGAAATTTTGAGCGAAAGCCAGAAGAACAAACTCAATTCCGTGTACCGCAAACTCAACGACTTGTTCGACTAATCCATAGCGAAAAAGGACTTACAGTTCGGCAAGGAAACCGTTGAGGAAAAGCAACCCTTCCCTAGTCATGGCGTAATAGTCATCGCCTTCCTTTTGGTATAAGTCCACCAGGGAACGTTTCCTGTAACGTTCAAACAAAGCCGTGTCTATTTTTCTTGAAAAACGGCGGTTGTATTCCATGCATGAAATCCCTTTCTTTGTGCGAAGTCCAAGCATCAAAAACTCAAAGGACAAAGTTTCACTGTCCAACACTTCCAATTCAAGCGGCAAAGTCGAAAAGAATTCTTCAAAAGAACCATACGCAGGAAGGGTTTTTCCTTGGCCAAGCCAAAATTTCATGTACAAGTCAATGTTCATGTCGTTTGTATATCGCAGCCCCTGCAAAAGGCTTCCTGCAGCCTTGTCAGAAAAATAGAGACTTCCCGTTGCACCCGAACCAAGTCCCACATAGGAAAGTTGATTCCAATACGCCATGTTGTGCCGGCTTTCCTTTCCTGGCAGACAGAAATTTGAAACTTCATATTGCATATATCCCATGGATTCAAGCAAGTCACGACCTGCAATCCACTGGTCGCCGACCCGATCTTCCGAATAGTCCAATTTCCCCGACAAAACTAATCTTTCAAGTGGTGTTCCTTGTTCCACCGTAAGAGAATACAAAGAAACATGGTCGGGATTGTATGCCACCAATTCTTTCAATCCGTCTTGAAAAACTTTATCCTCATGGGAAGGAAGACCTGCAATCATATCCACAGAAAACGGCATGTCGTTTTTTTGCAACAACTTCAAAGCGTTTCGGCAGCAGTCTGCATTTCCACGGCGACCCACAAACGAAAGAACCGCATCGTCCAAAGATTGGACTCCAAGGGACACACGGTTGACAGAGTTTTGGCGCATGACACGGACAAAATCGCAGGTCAGACTGTCGGGATTGGCTTCCACTGTTATTTCAGGATTACAAGAGCACAACGGAAGAATGGACTTTAAAAGAAGTTCAAGTTGAAAGGCGGAAAGCAAGGTCGGCGTACCACCGCCTACATATACTGTTTCCACATCTTTAAGGACACCCAGCCGTACATGAAAGTTCAATTCGTTCACAAGGCTTCCAATATAAGAATCTTCAACGCCGCCACAAGGAACGGAAAAAAAATCGCAGTAGGAGCATTTTGACCTGCAAAAAGGAATGTGGATGTAAAGGGATTTTGCAGGCAACATCCTACATCAAACCGAATCTGCTGAAAGGAAAATACTGAATCAGAACACGACCAACAATATTTTCCTTTAAAACGCTGCCCCAAAGCCTTGAGTCGATTCCACTGGTTCTGTTGTCGCAAAGAAGAAAATATTCATCGTCATCCAACTTCATTTCCGGCATAGTTCCACAAGCTCCCAATGTGATGTCCCAGTTTTCCGGAACATCATCTATGCATATTTCATAACTTTTATCGGAAAGCTCGAATTCAGTAAGAAAATGCTGGGAGTCGGCAGGCTTTATATATAAAACATAGTCCTTCATGTATATTGTATCCCCGGGGATTCCTACAACACGACGCAACGTGGTATTCTCCGTGAATACATTACTGTTTTTGAAAGGGCTGTATTGCTGAAATGTAAAGAAGGCTACGAAAGAATTCACAGCTTTTTGCAATACATTCAAAGGTTGCGACACCTTTGATTCAACGGCTACAGAATCCCCCCGGTTGAAAGAGGCAACAGGAGAAACAAGCACAAAACTGTTTTCTTGTATACGTGGATACATGGAGTCAGATTTTGCCACCACAGGGAAGATCAAATAACGAAACAACAATGTTGCCAAAACAAGCAAAAGCAGAACAAATCCTGCGATAATATATATCTTATGCCTAAAAGCACGTCTGGCTTTGTATGAAAACTCTAAAGCGGTACGACCCATGAAATTATGATAGCATAATGGCTTGAAAATGTAAATC
>JAZSMM010000294.1:0-12240 GCA_045535895.1 Treponema sp. | reverse complement strand
AAGATAAGGGAAACGCCAAATGTTGCCAAGTCCCACGGCACTTCCTGCCGCCGCCAAGACAAAGCCTATTGAACCCGTAAATGTATTGCGTTGTTTTAATTTAATTTCCATGAAAATCCCCCAAAACTGTGAAAGCATTTTATCATAAAAAACATAGCAGTGTACACTCAGGAATAAAAAAAGAACCGCTCATGGCAACACTGTCAGAGGAAGTTCCATGTCGGGAATAAAAAAACAAGCCGTCCACCACTAGAATTCGCTTTTCACTTAACACGGCATTGGTTTTGCACTATAATAATTCCATGTCCACATCAGATTTCGTTCATCTTCACGTTCATTCAGATTATTCATTGCTGGACGGGGCTGCAAGAATACCAGACCTTGTCAGCCGCGCGAAAGAACTTGGCATGACGGCCCTCGCCCTCACAGACCACGGAAATATGTTCGGTTCTTTGCGTTTTGAACAAGAATGCCACAAACAAGGAATAAATCCGCTTGTAGGCTGCGAGTTCTATGTAGCAGGCGGAAGCCGCCACGAACGCAAGGGAACCGAGCAAGGCAACAAGTATTATCATCTTATTCTCATAGCAAAGAACGAGGAAGGCTACCGAAATTTGATGATGCTCACTTCCCTTTCCTACACGGAAGGAATGTACTACAAGCCACGCATTGACGAAGAGCTTATCCGCAAGTATTCAAGCGGCCTTGTGTGCCTTAGTGCATGCCTTGCAGGAGAACTTCCCCAGCTCCTTTTGACAGGGAAAGATGAAGAAGCAGAAAACCTTGTCTTGCGTTACCGTCAGATATTCGGTGCGCAAAATTATTTCATAGAACTGCAAGACCATGGCATCGCAGAACAAAAACAAGTGTCCCCAAAATTGATTGCCTTGGCAAAAAAACTTGACGTTCCAATGGTTGTCACAAACGACATACACTATTGCCTTCAAGAAGATTACGTTGCACAGGACATATTGCTGTGCGTGGGAACAAAAAAAAACCGCGACGACCCCAAGCGGATGAAGTTTGAAGGAACCGAGTTTTACATGAAGTCAGGGGAACAAATGGCATCTCTCTTCCCTGAATATCCACAGATGATTGAAAACACACAGCGAGTCGCACAAATGTGCAATCTGACAATCCCGCAGTTTTCCACAAAGCAGTTGAAAGACTGTCTTCCTGTGTACCAAATTCCACCTGAATTCAGTTCTCAAGACGACTATGTACGCCATATTGTGTACACAGGATTAGAAAAACGCTATCCACAAATCACAGAGGAAATAAAACAACGCACGGAATACGAACTTGGCATAATCTTCCAGATGGGGTTTTCCGGCTACTTCCTTATCGTGTGGGACTTTATCAACTGGGCAAAACAACACGACATTCCGGTGGGTCCCGGCCGTGGTTCCGGGGCAGGTTCAATTGTGGCCTATGCCATGTCAATCACGGACATAGACCCGCTTAGGTTCAACTTAATTTTTGAGCGTTTTCTCAACCCCGAACGAATTTCCATGCCAGACTTTGACATAGACCTGTGCTTTGAAGGCAGGCAAGACGTAATAGAATACACCCGCCAAAAATACGGCGACGAGCAAGTCGGGCATATCGTAACATTTGGAACATTGAAGGCCAAGGCTGTGATAAAAGACGTGGCCCGTGTACTTGGAATCCCCATAAGCGAAGTAAACATGCTTACAAAGCTTGTTCCAGACGGACAAAAAGTTCAACTGAAAGACGCTTTCGAAGCAAACGAAAAAATACAAGGTTCAGGGCAACTGGCGGAATACAGAAACGACCCGCGGTACAAAGAACTTTTTGACCTGTGCGAAAAACTTGAGGATGTAAACCGCAACACCAGCCTTCATGCTTCTGGCATTGTAATCGGAAAGTCCATGCTTCCCGAATGGGCACCCGTTTACAAAGACTCCAAGACGGGCAAAGTGGCCGTGCAATATACAATGGACATAATAGAGCCCTGCGGTCTTGTCAAGATGGACTACTTGGGGTTGAAGACGCTGACTTTGATAAAACACGCCGAACATACAATAAGGAAACGTCCCGGCCTTGAAAATTTCAGGGCGGACAAAGCCCCAGAAGACGATCAAAAGACATTCGACCTTTTCTGTGCGGGACAAACAAGTGCCGTGTTCCAGTTTGAAAGTCCTGGAATGCAAAAGGTACTCAAGCAGGCACAGCCACGCAAACTAGAGGATTTGGTTGCATTGAACGCTTTGTACAGACCAGGTCCCATGGACTATATTCCAACTTTTATCAACGGTAAATTCCATCCAGAAAACATTTCCTACCCCGACCCATGTCTAAAAGACATTCTGGAAGAAACTTACGGCGTAATGGTCTACCAAGAACAGGTAATGCAAGTTGCCCAAAGAATTGCAGGCTACTCTTTGGGAGAAGCAGACATACTACGCCGGGCAATGGGGAAAAAGAAACCAGAAGTAATGATCACTGAAAAGGCCAAGTTCATAGAAGGAGCGACAAAAAACGGATTTGAAGCCAACCATGCAGAAGAAATCTTTGACATAATGGTCCCTTTTGCCGGTTATGGATTCAACAAAAGCCATGCGGCAGCCTATTCTGTAGTCGCATACAGAACAGCCTACCTTAAAGCCAATTTTCCGGCGGAATTCATTGCGGCAAACCTTACCAACGAAATATCTTCCACAGACAAACTACCCGAATACATAAATGAAGGTCGCTCCATGGGGCTTGCCATAGACTCGCCGGACATAAACCGTTCGGACAAATTCTTTGACGTGGTGGACGGGCGTATAGTTTTTGGTCTTGTAGGAATAAAGGGGTTAGGAGAAGCTGCCGCAGAATCCATTGTAAACGAAAGAAACAAAAACGGACCTTACAAATCCTTTATTGACTTTTTGGACAGGACAAGTTCAACCGACGTAAACAAAAAAGCCGTGGAAGTCCTTGTAAAAACGGGAGCTTTCGACAACCTTGGACAAAACCGTGCAACATTGTTAGCCAACATGGATCTTGCCGTCAACTACACGGAAAAGAAAAAAGAAAGCACCCAATTCGGGCAGGTCAGTTTGTTCGAGAATACCGGCGAAAAAGAATTCAACGACTTTGTTTTTAAAGAGATGGAGGAAATGCCTTATAAAGAAAAACTCAACATGGAAAAGGAACTGATAGGATGCTACCTTACTGGGCATCCTTTGGACGAATATCGCCAGTTAATAAAATCCTGTTCAAACATTTCTTCAAGCCATATGAGCAAGGCATCTCCAGACAAGCAATATACAATAGTCGGTTTAATCACCAGCATACGTCCTTTTTACACAAAAAGCGGAAGACAAATGGCCTTTGCCAAACTAGAAGACTTGGACGGCACGATTGACTTGACTTTTTTTCCTAAAACATGGGAAAAACTTTCCGCAACGGGAAAACTGCAAGAAGATGCCATTCTTGGCATAGAAGGAAAACCGGACAATTCAAGGGAGAACCAAGAAGCCAGCTTCATTGTGGAAAATATAATCGGGATAGACGAACTAAAAGAAAAAACTTCTTGGGAAGTTCATATACGGCTTACGAATTTATTTTCCCAAGAATCGCAAATTTATCCTTTGCGTGACTTTTTGTTTGGCAGCAGCGGCAATTCTTGTGTATATTTTCATATAGAGACTCCACAAGGTTCTGCTGTTGTAAAGGCAAATCCTCAAATGACAGTTCCGTCGTCTGACGAATTCTTGGCAGAACTGGAAAGCCAGCCCATGGTAGAGAGTGTCTGGAAAGAATAGAATATTTGCCGGACAAATTCCAGGTTTCCGGCAAAAAGGAGCTTGTGATGTTTGTTTTTACAATTGCTGCAGGGATTATTTCAATCTACACATTGTTGTGTTTTATTCGTATCATGCTCACATGGTTTCCGTCCATGACGTACAATAAATTCACGTTGTTTTTATCTCGTATATGCGACCCGTACTTAAATCTTTTCAGAAGAATAACATTCCTCAGGTTGGGTTATGTCGACTTTAGTCCGGCAGTGGCAGTAGCCTTGCTGGTGGCGGCATCCTCTTTACTGAACAACATCGCAATGCAAAACCGCATAGCAATCGGAGGAATCCTTGCGGCCGTTGTTGGAACAGCGTGGTCAATTGTCTCGTCCATTCTTGGACTTCTGGCAATTCTTGTGGCAATCAGGCTGATTGCCCTGCTGTTGAGCAAAAACAGCACGTCGTCAATATGGCAAACATTGGATTCCACTTTGAACCCAATGATTTACAGGATTTCAAAGGTGTTTGTTTCTCAAAACAAGTTTGTCTCCCAAAAGACAGCATTGATTATAGCAATTGCCGTGTTGATTCTTTGCCAAATTGTTGGCGGCCTTTTGATTTCCATCATTACAAACCTTTTGCTTAGCCTGCCCTTCTAAAAAAACATAAAAGAGGCAATGAATGAAAATATCTGAAGTGGAAAATCCTGTTTCATCTTTGTCGGGCGTAGGACCTGCAAAAGCAAAACTTTTTTCCGCCTTGGACATATTCACCATCGCCGATTTACTTACATTCTACCCCAAGGACTGGGAAGACAGAACAAAAAGAACAAGCCTTTCAGAATATCAGCTCCATAAAAAAATACACACCATAGCGCAGGTAAAAGGACACAGCTGGTTTGGATACGGCAGAATGCGCACACTAAAGGTAGAGATAACGGACGACACCGCCACAGCCGAACTTGTAGCGTTCAACCGTCCTTTTCTGGAAAAGACATTACCTATTGGAGCAATAATAGCAGTTACCGGCAGTTTTTCCGTACGCTATGGAAAGCTCCAAAGCAGCAGTTTTGATGCCGAACTCGTGGCAAAAGAAGGGGAACTTTCCACATATGCCAAAGTCCAAGTTCCAGGTTCGGCGGTTGTACCAATTTATCCATTGACAGCCGGACTGACCAACTTGCAAATGCGTAAATCTGTCGGCAAAGCGATACAAGAGTATGCACGGGGAATAGAAGATGAAATCCCCCAAGAAATAATCCAAAAACGTGGTCTTATGCACAAGCAAGATGCAATTATCGCAATGCACCGGCCTTCTTCAATGCAACAAGCCCTTGAGGCCAAACGAACTTTGATATATGAAGAATTGTTTCATTTTCAGCTGGCAATCGCAAAACGGGCTTTACAACACAAAGGCAAACTTCCAGAAGCAGAAACAGAAGACAGAACCAACTTTAAATTCACCAAAGAAAATGAACAGGAATTCATTGAAAACCTTTCGCCAAGACAGGCGCAACTTTTGGAACGCATTCCTTTTGAACTTACGCAAGACCAAAAGCAATGCATAGCCCAGGTAAACAAAGACTTGGATTGCGCAGAGAAAGGTACAATAAACCCGACAAAAACACCTTACACAATGGCACGCCTTATACAAGGCGACGTTGGTTCCGGCAAGACGCTCGCTGCTTTTTTTGCCTGCCTAAGGACAATAGACTTGGGCGGGCAATGCGCGTTAATGGCACCTACAGAATTGTTGGCCCGTCAACATGCAGAGAACGCCGCAAACATCTTGCAAGGAACTGGAGCAAGGTTGGCGTTTTTGACAGGAAATCTAAAGGCTTCTGGTCGTGGGCCTTTACTTAACGCACTTGCTTCTGGAGAAATTGACATAGTTATAGGAACGCACGCCCTGTTTTCCAAAAACGTGAAGTTCAAAAACCTTAGGCTTGTCGTAATTGACGAACAACATCGCTTTGGTGTAGTCCAACGCAACGCCATACTGGAAAAAGGACGGCAACTTGTATCCTCTTCAAAAGACATTTATACTGTGCCGTCTCTTCTCATGTTAAGTGCGACCCCCATTCCACGCACCCTTGCATTAACTGCCTTCGGTGACTTGGACATATCCACAATCAAAACAATGCCTGCGGGACGACTGCCTATAAAAACCTACCTGACACGCATGGGCAACGAATCGAACGTCTATGAGTTTGTCAGAAATCAACTGAAAGCCGGACATCAAGCGTATTTTGTCTACCCGCTCATAGAAGACATGAACCAAGAAACAAAAGACCTTCCGCAAGAAAAGCCTGAAACATTGGATTTTCAAAATGAAGATGCTATTTCCGCTTGCGGCATAAAATCTGCGGAAGACATGTTCGTTTTTCTTTCGCAACAGGTCTACCCTGAATTCAAAGTAGCCCTAATTCATTCCCGCACAGAAGAAACTCGGCAAACACAAATTCTGGAGGATTTCCGCAACGGGAAAGTGGACGTTCTTGTAGCCACAAGCGTAGTGGAAGTAGGAGTTGACGTTGCAAACGCCACTTGCATGGTAATCGAGCATGCGGACAGGTTTGGGCTTGCCGCACTGCACCAACTACGCGGACGAGTTGGAAGAGGTTCGTCACAATCACATTGCTTTTTAATATACGGAAAGAATTTGACAGAAACAGGAAAGGCAAGAATGAAAACGCTGCGAGAAACCACAGACGGATTCATCATAGCAGAACAGGACTTGAAACTGCGTGGTCCGGGTGAAGTAACAGGCATACAACAATCCGGTTACCTTACCCTGGGCATCGCAGACCCCATCCGTGACAGGGAGTTGCTGGAACTTGCCAGAACCGATGCCTTCGGGCAATTGGCACAGCAGATGTCAAAAACAAATCAAGCTACATAACCTTCCAAGCGGCAGGTGTCCTCGCAATTACGCAAAAGATGCAGGGCTTTCTTTTCAATTTGGCGGACACGTTCCTTTGAAAGGTTCAAGCGAACTCCCAAGTCTTTAAGAGAAATCGACTCATTACCATCCAATCCAAAACGGGCTCGTAAAACTTCGGCTTCCCTTTCTGTCAATTTGTCCTGCAACAGTTGGTTCAGGGCATCTTTCAGCGCAGAATCAAAGGCTTTTTCTTCTGGACTTGGGTTTTTTGTGTCTTCCATAAAATCACCTATCGTCGTACGCCCAGAGTCGGAAGATGAAACTTCACAATCAAGGGAAACCATTTCCTTGGAGATGTTTATCAAGTCACGAACATGCATTTCCGCCATTCCAAGGCTTTTTGCCACTTCTGCAATTTCCCGTTCCTCCGACTTGTCAAGGAAGGACACATTGCGACGAGCATAGTTTATCTTGGCGAGTTCCGCGGTACGGTTTGAAGGAATTCTTATCATACGTGACTTGTCGTTCAACGCCTTCAGTATGCTTTGCCGAATCCACCATACAGCATAAGAAATAAATTTATATCCTTTTGTCACGTCAAAGCGTTCTATCGCTGTCATAAGTCCTATGTTACCTTCGCTAATCAAGTCTTCCAGGTCAAGACCACGGTTTTGGTATTTTTTTGCAATGTTCACCACAAAACGAAGATTTGCTGACAGGATTTTATTCTTTGCGTTTGTGTCGCCTGATGCAGCGCGCAACGCAAGGGCTGTTTCTTCTTCTTGAGACAAAAGAGGAACCTTGCTGATTTCCTTTAGATATGTAGCAATGGTGTTGGGTTCGTTATGGATGTTCTTCTTCACAGTCGTCATGTAAATCTCCTAAATTATAGTTGTATTTATACAAGCATTTTTTGTGCCAACTTAACAAGAAAAAAATATTTTTTTAGTATAATTTTATTTTATTATATTACAAGGAAATAGTCCAAGCTAAAAAAAGCAGAAGAAAAACTTTGTTTATGCTTAAATAAAAAAAGGAGTAAAAATGACACAGCAAAAAAACACAAAAGTCAAATTGTATCAAAACGACACATGTTTTTTAACTCAGTTTATATGAGTGCCATTTTAGGTCAAAAAATAAGCAAATTTATTGACGAAAAACGGATTCGTCCTTATATTTTATAATATAAATCAAATCTTATGGAGGAACACATGAAAGTAAAACCACTTGCAGACCGTGTTTTAGTAAAAACAGAAAAAACAGAATCAAAAACAGCAAGCGGAATCATCATCCCGGAAACAGCACAGGAAAAAACACAAACCGCTGTCGTTGTTGCAGTTGGTGACGACAAAGAAAAAATCAAAGTCAAGGCCGGAGACCACGTAATGTACGACAAATACGCCGGAACAAACATAAAGATTGACGGAGAGGACCACCTCATACTAAAAGGCGACGACATAATCGCAATAATAGAATAACTAGTTTTTATTTTGAGAAAGGGCTGTCCTGCAAGTTTTTTGGTCTTGCAACAGACAGTCCTTTTTTTATAGTTTTATGGATTCCGTGTACGCATACGCATTATGGGAGTGGATGCTTTCAAAATTCTCGGCTTCCACGGAAAACCATTTAAAAAAACAACCAGCTTTTCTTGAATCATCGGTGGAATCTGCCGCATTAAAATCGCTCATAGCGACATAGACTTCCCTAACAACGTCTTCCACAAACCTTGGATTGTCATATGCTTGCTCCGTGACAAATTTTTCGTCCGAACGTTTGAGCACAGAATACAGAGCGGACGAAGCAGAAAGCTCCACAAGAGAAATTATGTCCTCAATCCAAAAAAAAGAATGACATTCAACCTTTACATTAACCACACCGCGTTGGTTGTGGGCACCCCTCCGGCTGATTGCCTTTGAGCATGGGCACAACGTTGAAACAGGGACGGACACAGAAACATAAAAACGGCTTTTGTCTTTGGAAACATTTCCTTCATAAGTACATTCGTAACTCATCATTCCGCTCTGCATGGAAACAGGAGCTTTTTTTTCCAGAAAAAAAGGAAACTTAAGGATTCCAAAGGCTTGCTCCGCATCTAGTTTTTGGCGGATTTCCTCTAGCATCGCAAGAAAACGTTTCATGGACAAATCCGTATGGTAGGCATGAAAAACCTCCACAAAACGGCTCATATGTGTCCCTTTGAAATGGCGGGGAAGATTTACGAACAAATCAACAACGCCGCTGGTTTTTTGGGTTCCATTCAGTTTATCCAAAACCTGCACAGGATACCTAAGACCACGAATCCCCACCTTTTGTAAAGGAACATCCCGGCTGTCAGTTTCATTTTGAATATCAATCATAACGTGTTTTAACTTGCCTTGTCGCCATTTGATTCTAACGCACGGCGGGCGGCTTCCACAGTATTTGTCATAAGCATGGCAATTGTCATTGGACCCACACCCCTTGGAACAGGCGTAATGAAAGAAGCGATTTCTTTTACTTCGTCAAAGTCAACGTCCCCGCACAACCTAAAGCCAGTTTTTTTTGTTTCGTCAGGAATCCTGTTGACCCCAACATCTATTACAGTTGCACCTGGTTTTACCATGTCTGCCTTTATCATTCTTGGACTACCAGCGGCGGCAATCAAAATGTCGGCCTGGCGAGTCACTTGCGCCAAATCTCTTGTTCCTGTATGGCAGATTGTAACAGTGGCATTGAATTCCTTACGAACAAGCAATACCGACAACGGCTTTCCAACTATGTTGGAGCGACCTACAATCACGGCATGACGACCCGCCGTAGGAATATCCATTGCTTTAAGCAGGGCAAGGACTCCATGCGGAGTACAAGGAAGGTACGATTTACGGCCAATCATCATGTTGCCCACATTTACAGGATGAAAACCGTCCACATCTTTTTCTGGCAAAATAGCCATTATGATTTTGTCCTCGTCAATATGCTTGGGAAGCGGCAATTGAACCAAAATCCCATGGACACAATCGTCCTTGTTCAATTTTTCCACAAGATCTAAAAGCTGGGCTTCTGTTGTTTCTTCAGGAAGCCGTATGTCCATGCCTTTCATTCCGGCTTCTAGCAGCGCTTTTTCTTTTGCAGTGACATAAGAAACGCTCGCAGGGTTTTCACCAACCAAAACCACGGCCAAACAAGGTGTCACTCCCTTTTCTTTCAGTTCAGCAGCTTGCTCAGCAGCCTGAGCGCGAATTTCTTGTGCGATGGAAAAACCATCTATAATGGTAGCACTCATTATTCCTCCAAGACGGCAATGTAACCGTCTGATTAAAATTCTTGTTTGTTTTATATATTTCAAAGTTGCCTCTAAAAACTGAAATTTTTAGAGGTTTCATTCAGAACAGATTCAGAGACTTCCCCTAATCTGAGAAATTCGTTATAGTTGACTATATACGATTTTATTTTTTTTTGCTACCAGAGAGGTATTATGAAACGTTTCGCCATAATAATTTGTGCAATTTTTTTAACGTATGGTTTTCTTTCAGCCCAGGAAGATGGGTTTCAAGCACCAGAGGAACCCAATGAAGAAGAACAAATCACATACAGGATGAACCAAAAAGGAGATCAATTTATAAAAATAGGTTTAATGGTGAACATTCCTTTCAACCCCAAAATGCCGCAACTTAAAATCGGCGGCTCTGGAACTTTGGGCTATCTAAGGTTCCTTAGCAGCAATTTTGCCTTAGGAGGGGATGCAACTTTTGCATACATGACTACGATAGGAGACAATATTCTTACATATATTCCGCTTATGGCAAAAGTAATGTACCAATTCTCCGCCGGTAAATTCGAATTCCCAATCACACTGGGAATAGGCGGAGCTTTCCAGAATTACAGTACCTACACATACTTTGGGCTGGCCATAAAACCAGAAATAGGCGCTTTCTTCCGTTATTCACCCAACTGGTCTTTTGGACTTAGCACAGGTCTTTACATCCTGCCTCAATGGTGCAAGGAACCTAGCAAAAACAGGACGGGGTTTATCATGGATGCCGCCATTACTGCACGATACCACTTCTAGCAATTTACAGGGGAAAATATGAACAAAAGACACTTCAAACTGAC
Organism: Treponema sp.; assembly: GCA_045535895.1. Taxonomy (GTDB): domain Bacteria; phylum Spirochaetota; class Spirochaetia; order Treponematales; family Treponemataceae; genus Treponema_F. Next base: position 1,516 of record JAZSMM010000294.1, on the reverse strand, counting down.
TGCATTTTCGCTGTTTTTCATTCTAATACTTGCCTTCTCATGCAAACAGCAAACTATTTTCTATCAAATCGAACAAGAAACCGAACTAGAAGAAGCCGTTGTATCTGGAAATATAAATGCCTTGGTCAGCTTTAACGGCAAGTTGTATGCCTGTGACGGCAAAATATATTCCAAAAATTCGGAAACAATACAAGGTTGGGAAGAAATTAATAAACCAAATGGAAGAATAATCAAATTGGCAGCCAATGCCACGGAATTATATTCTTTGAACAACGAAAAAAAATTGTTTATGTCCACAGACGGCATGGAATGGAAAGAAGCAGACACCACATCCTATGAATTGTCAACGATTTTTTGTGACGGAGCTGGAAAAGCCTACGCAAAAGCAAAGGCAAAAGACAGCGACACAGAATCTTTTTATTCTTTGAGCAATGGCGGATTAATCCAAACAACAGAAGTTTCTGGTGATATTTTGGCTTCTTATAACGGAGTTACATACACCACAGAAGGCGAAACCGTCAAAGACACGCTAGGAGGACAGGCGACCAAACTTGGTCGTATTTATAGCTTGTCATATTCACCAAAAGAAAAGGCTTTGTACGTTGGAACGGACGAAGGCCTAAAAAAACTACTTTTGGATGATGACGGCCGTCTTACAGGAGAAAAAAAAGATCCACCGGGAAACTGGGAGTCCACAATCAAGGAATACGAGATTTTCGCCGTTCTTGCCACGGACAACGCAATATATTGCAGCGTAATAGAAAACGGTTCTGTGTATGCAAGCGTTACGGGCTTGTGGAGCTACTATTACGACAAGCGTGATTCATGGAACGTGGAATAAATCATACGCCATGGATTTGTTTGACGGCAGACAACCTGCAAAAGAACCACTTGCAGCACGAATGCGTCCACGTACACTGGACGAATACATTGGGCAGGAGCATATCGTGGGCAAAGGAAGGCTTTTGCGCCGTGCCATTGCCGCAGACCAATTGACATCGGTGATATTTTACGGTCCTCCCGGAACAGGAAAGACAACCCTTGCCAGAGTGATTGCAAACCACACCAAGAGTAACTTTATAACACTTAACGCTGTCCTTACCGGAGTGCAGAACATACGAGAATCAATAGTGCAGGCCGAACAAAGCTATAAACTGTATGGCAGGCGTACAATCCTTTTCGTAGATGAAGTCCATAGATGGAACAAATCCCAACAGGACGCCCTTCTCCCATGGGTTGAAAACGGAACGATAATTCTTGTGGGGGCAACCACAGAAAATCCTTTTTTTGAAGTCAACAAAGCCCTAGTCAGTCGCAGCCGTGTGTTTCAACTAAAGCCGTTGGAATCCGATGATTTGAAGAAAGCAGCCCTTGCAGCGCTAATGGACAAGGAACGAGGTTACGGGCGTTGGCAGATTCAATTTGAAGAAGGTGCGTTGGAACATTTGGTAGACACCGCAAACGGAGATGCCAGAAGCCTTTTAAACGCACTAGAACTTGCCGTGGAAACCACCCC